>NZ_JABAIP010000006.1:0-250909 GCF_012843185.1 Shewanella sp. DNRA4 | reverse complement strand
CACCTGATCCCATCCCGAACTCAGAAGTGAAACGCAATCGCGCCGATGGTAGTGTGGGGTCTCCCCATGTGAGAGTAGGTCATCGCCAAGCGCCTAATTTAGCTTAATGTGCAAACGTTAAGTTAAAGGAGCGGTAGTTCAGTTGGTTAGAATACCGGCCTGTCACGCCGGGGGTCGCGGGTTCGAGTCCCGTCCGCTCCGCCAACATTTCGATAAGCCCTAACAGCAATGTTAGGGCTTTTTCGTCTTTGGAATTTATCTATTTTAATTGTTGCGGAATCCTGTTCTGCAGCATTTATCCCTCTCATTTATGAGCGCATCACTGTGTGATGTACCATACCAATCGTATTCAATATCTGTTCATTTAGCGGAGTGCAAAGCACTTTAGGCAAGGTGAAGGCTTGAAGGCATAATGGGCTCTGCCAAAAGCCTCGATCGCAGTATAAGCGCTTTACCATGCAGTGAACACCTGACAGCCTTAAAGGCATCCTGCTTCCTGTGGGATTGACTTAAAATGGAATAACTCTTTCTGCGTTATGCGCCTCGGATTGAAATACCTGTAAGGCTATGAACTGATGAGATATTGATGTGGCTGGTTTCAATGGCGAGCTAAATTTAGTGGTAACGGGACAGCGTCAGTGGTTTGCTTAAATGAACTTGAGAATGAAAATACTCGACTAAAAAGCGGTTAAAGGCTGAAGTAATAGCAGAGATGATAATCCAATGTTGTTGATCACTATAAATATCCCTTTAGTGATTAGAAGAATATAGCCTACTTAAAAATCACTAAAAGTGGCCATAGGGATCGCTCTTATCGGCCTGATTTAAACTGGTTTATAGCGTCTCTAAGGCTAATATTTTGCCACTAAATAGCTTAAAAGCTTTGTTTGACTAAGAATCGCCATTCCCAACTGTTTACTGAATCGCCCCCCGTGTAAGGTACCGAAAAATCGATATGGGCGACGTTGCCATAACTGGATCTAGATGAATAAATCCGCGCGCCAATACCTATGCTACCGAGTGGGCCGTTGACTTCGTTATTGTCGGCTAAGGGACCGCCAGAGGCTTGGCCTACATCTGCAAAGACTGCCCAGCCGAGTTCGGCTAATTGGTATAAGTTGATATTCGGATAATTGCGGATTTCGGCGGTAAATAACCATTGGTTATCCCCTTGTTGATATTCGTTGGGATAACCTCGTACTCCAGTTTCATCCCCAAGTCCTTGAGTTAGATCGAGATAGGTATTATTGGACAGGCTTGCCCAAGCTTTGCCATAGGCAATCCATTTAGGATTGATTTGATAGAAGTATTCCGCTTGTACATTAGCCTGAAAAGTGTCTTTTTGCGTGGTGCCTAGAGTGCTGGTCGCGCCCATTTCCAGTAACCAAAGATGTTCATCAAATTTATAACCCCTACTGGTTTGCCATTTAAAGTGGTAACCCACTGGGTTATTGTCGCCGATATCATTGGTTTCAATACCGAGTTGGATATAGTGATGCCATCCTAAGTTAAAGTCTTCATTATTACGGATCAGGTGCACGTTGTTGAGTATCTGAAAATCATCTTGAACATATTCATAGGCAACCCAGGGATACATAAAGTCCCTATCTTGTGGTAACTCTGAGTTGGGATACACCTCTGAATTGGCAAACTCGTGTTTGTCTTGGGTAAAGCCAGCAATAAAGCGAGACAGATTGTCGTTGCTTCTATTGAGTAACCAACCATATTGCAAATTAAGGTAATCGACAGTGTGGGCAAACTCGTTCACCTCTTGCCCATTTTGTCTCAAAATATCGGTGCGGCTATCATCTAAAAACTCGGCCGAGTACATGGTCTCAGTATTCAATGAATAGAAAGGCTTGCTCACGTACACATGTTTAGCTTGGCCGTCACTATTATCATAAAATTCAGCGGCGACAATGCCGTGATCGATAAAACTCACGGGTGCCTCAAAGGCAAACTTATAGCCAGTGCGGGATTCGTTAGATTGATACTTTAAGCGGGTGCGAATGCCAGTACCTAGAAGGTTATCTTCTTTTACGCCAAAGGAATAACGAGTGTCTCCTCCTGAGTTGCTAAAGCTGGCCGTTGGCAGTAGCGACCAGTTGTCCCAAGTTTCAATAATAATGGATTCATCTTCGAGGGGAGAATCCGTTTGGGGATCTTTCTCACTTGTATAAACTTTGGCATCACGAATATAGGGTTCGGCGCGCAGTAAACGTTGAGACTCATCGAGATCTTTTTGGGTGACCGTATCGTTTTCGCTAAAGGTAAGCTTATCGCGAACCACATATTCCTTGGTATTTATATGCAGATAGTTCGCCCAACGGTGGATAAAAAATGCATCGGGATCTGACTCGTCGAAGATCGGGTTGCTCACCACGATGATCTTACTAACCTTTTTTGGGGCTTGATCCGAGGTGGTTTTGGGCGCAACCTCATCCGCTCTGGCTAGGTTGACTAGACCACAGAGGCAACAAGGTAGAATCGATGCATACAGGGTAAACTTCTGCATAAAACCACTCCCGTAAACTGGATGGCGACAGCTTAAGGTTCTGCTGTGCTTCACAATTTAATAACACACGGGATATGACGATTAGTCAAGTAAACATTTTAATAAGATTATGATTTTTCATAAGGTTATTTTAAGAATAGGGCTGGGATTGGTGCCAGCCCTGAGGATGAATGTTATAGCGTACGCCTTGGTGGTACTACGACGTTGGCAAAAATCAGTCCGGCGATAAGCGACATAAAGATCAAAAAGATCTGTGAGCCAATATGGGATTGGTTAAGCATAGTTTCGCCGGAGATCAGCGCGTTCAGCCCTATGTAGGTTTTACTGCCGGGTACTAAGATCACAATGCCTTGCAGCAATGCAATTGAGGCGGGAGCCTTCATCCAACGGGCATAAAGATTGGAGTAAACTCCTACGGCTAGGGCACCAAAAAAGATCCCCACCGAATCCCCAAAAAAGTGCCCACCTAACATGGCGGAGAAAAATGCGACAATTCCCGCTAGAACGCCCCAAGGCGAATCTTGCATCCGTGCTTTAAAGATGAACACCAGCGCCATAGAAAGGATGGGCACCGCTGACCAAATCGCCCAGCGAGGCAGTCCTTCCGGTTCGATATAAATGGCCTCACCGAAGAAGGCTTTACCAATTGCCATCCCTAACACTGCACCAAAATATAGCTTAAACAACAGCATACTGGCGTCCATGATCCGCGCCGTGCCCGAAATCAAATCGCGTGCCGCCAGCTCAGCAAGCCCCAAGGTTAAGGCTAAACCGGGAATAAAGATGATGATCGAGGAGAGGATAACCACGGGAATATTAATATTAGGGTCGATGCGGGCAATGGCGCAGGCGGCAATGGCGCAAACAATCGTCGCGAATGGCTCTAACACTTCTGCCATGCGTGTCGAGCGCTCGGCGCGGTATACAAAGCCATAGACTAGCAAGCCTAACAAACCAGACCAAAATACATCGTTCCACCCTGTGCCCATCAACATGGCAAATGCCGCTGCTGAGGTGCCGAAGGAAAAACAAGTTAGTGCTGGGCCGTAGGGGTTGGGTTTGTTGGCGATTTCCTCTAGCCTGTCTAAGGCTTCGGTGAGTGTGCGTTTACCTGAGGTGAGTTCATCCACCAGTTCATCGGTGCGGGCGAGAGAACCTAAATCCAACTCGCCGGGTTTTACCCGCGCAACATGGTTATATTCTTGATCGGTATCGTGTTGTAATACGAAGGTCATGGAGGTCGGCGAGATTAAAAAATAACCTTCGATTCCGAGCGTCCGAGAAACGGTTTGTAAATGGGTTTCAAGACGGTAAGCGGGTGTGCCAAACTTATGCAAAGCCTTACCTAGCTTAATGATAAATTTACGCTTTTCGAGAAACTGTTCGTTATCCAATCGGGCTATTCGCTGTATAAAAAGTTGTAAGAGATTGCGCGCGCATATTAACCTATCTCGTCACTAAAAGGTTAATGGCTTTTAACCTTAATACAAATAAATTGCTGAATTTTTGCGGTGTATACCGCGCTTATGTTAATTAAAAGGGAGTTGTTATGCCATTAATCGTAACAGGGTTTTACGCCAGCTTGACTGGGTTGTTGATAATCGCGCTGGCTTATCGAGTGGTGAAATTAAGACGAAGCCAAAAAATCGGGATTGGCGATGGCGGTAACAATGCCTTGGCGCTGGCTGGCAGGGTGCATGCGAATCTGATTGAGAATGCGCCCATCGTATTGATTTTAATGCTGGTGGCTGAGGCGGGTGGTTTGGCGCATTTCTATTTGCATTGTTTTGGTACAGTGTGGATTGTGGCGCGCTTGCTCCATGCAATAGGGTTAACTCAGGGGAAAGGCGGTTATCATTTGGGCCGTTTTTGGGGCGTGCTGCTCACTTGGTTAGTGACTATCAGCCTAGCCCTAGTCAACTTAGTGCATTTTTCCCAAAGTCTGTAACTGCTGGGATAGGTAATGGCCGTCTAAGCCATATCCTTAGCCACTTTAGGGGTATTAAGCGCATTGGCGTAAATACCTCTAAAAACACCTCGGCTGCTGTTTTTTTAATCGCACTTATCCCTGTTTGCCTGCTATACTCCGCGTCCCTAAATCGGTGCGGCTTGCTTTTGTCTGCACCTTTGTTTGACATTACGTTTTTGGGTCAAAATCGATGCAAGTTGAATCCACACTGTTTAGCCATCCCAAGTATTGGGCCGAATGTTTTGGCACAGCGCCTTTCTTACCTATGTCCCGCAAGGAGATGGAGAAATTAGGCTGGGACAGCTGTGACATTATTATCGTCACTGGCGATGCCTATGTGGATCATCCTAGTTTTGGTATGGCGGTGATTGGCCGTATGTTAGAAGCCCAAGGCTACCGTGTTGGGATTATTGCCCAGCCTGATTGGTCGAGCAAAGATGCCTTTATGCAGCTAGGGCGCCCGAATCTGTTTTTTGGCGTTACCGCTGGCAATATGGATTCAATGATCAACCGTTATACCGCCGATCGCCGTATTCGCAGCGATGATGCTTATACTCCGGGCGATGTCGGCGGTAAGCGCCCCGACCGCGCTGTGACGGTTTATACCCAACGTTGTAAAGAAGCCTACAAAGATGTGCCTGTCATTATCGGCGGCATCGAAGCGAGTCTGCGCCGTATTGCGCACTACGATTATTGGTCGGATAAAGTCCGCCGCAGCGTGATTTTTGATGCCAAGGCCGACATCTTGATGTACGGCAACGCCGAGCGTCCGCTGGCCGAAGTGGCGCGTCGTTTAGCGGCGGGTGAAGCGATTGCGGATATTCAGGATGTGCGCGGCACTGCCGTTATCCGTAAAGAGCCTATGCCCGAGTGGCGAGGTATGGATTCTCGCAAAATCGATCAATTGCATAAGATCGATCCTATCCCGAACCCCTATGGCGCCGACGATGTGGGCTGCGCCAATTTATCAGGCCCATCGGATGTTAAAATTTTCGATAACGATGCGCCAAAACCTATCAGTGTGCAGCCACCACGTCCTAAGCCATGGGATAAAACCTATGTGCTGCTGCCTGCCTTTGAAAAGGTGTCTGAAGACAAATATTTATACGCCCATGCTTCGCGGATTTTGCACCAAGAGCAAAACCCGGGTTGTGCGCGAGCACTGTTCCAGCCCCACGGTGACCGTGGCGTGTGGGTGAACCCGCCAGCTTGGCCACTCAATACCGACGAAATGGATGCCGTGTTCGATTTACCCTATCAACGGGTGCCGCATCCTGCCTACGGCAAGGAGAAAATCCCTGCCTATGACATGATCAAAACCTCGATCAACATTATGCGCGGCTGCTTTGGTGGCTGTTCATTCTGCTCGATTACCGAGCACGAAGGCCGAATTATCCAGAGCCGTTCGCAAGAATCGATTATCAAAGAAATCAAAGATATTCAGGATAAGGTTCCCGGCTTTACTGGGGTGATTTCCGACTTAGGTGGCCCCACTGCCAACATGTATCGCCTCGGTTGTACCAGTGAAAAAGCGGAGAAAACCTGTCGCCGTTTATCCTGTGTCTATCCATCGATTTGCGGCCATTTAGGCACAGACCATAAACATACTATCGACTTGTACCGCGCGGCTCGTGCTGTGCCCGGCATTAAGAAAATCTTGATTGCTTCGGGTGTGCGTTACGACTTAGCGATTGAAGATCCTGCCTATGTCAAAGAGTTAGTCCAGCACCATGTGGGCGGCTATTTGAAAATCGCCCCTGAGCATACCGAAGAAGGGCCGCTCAGCAAGATGATGAAACCCGGCATGGGCGCCTATGATAAGTTTAAAGAGCTGTTTGATAAGTTTTCTAAGGAAGCGGGTAAAGAGCAGTTCCTGATCCCTTATTTTATTTCTGCGCATCCGGGCACGACCGACGAGGATATGTTAAACCTCGCGCTCTGGTTGAAGGAGCGTAAGTTTAAGCTCGACCAAGTACAAAACTTCTATCCATCGCCAATGGCGAACGCGACGACCATTTATCACACTGAGCTGAACTCGCTGAAAAACGTCAAGCACACCAGTGAAGTGGTGCCAGTGCCGAAGAAGGGCCGCCAACGCCGCTTGCATAAGGCGCTGCTGCGATACCACGATCCAGCGGGTTGGCCTATTATCCGTGAAGGCTTGATTGCCATGGGACGTGAAGATTTGATTGGTAACAGCCCGAATCACCTCGTGCCGCCAGAAGGGCGCAATGAGCGTGGCCCGAAATGGATGAAGGATGCTAACCAAGGGCAAAAAGCGCTGACCCGCTTCTCGGGTAATCAGTTTGATGAGCGTAAAGGTAAGGGCGATGCCAAGGGCAAACCGAGCGCAAGCAAGCCTAAGGGACCAAAGTCTGGGGCGAATGCGGCGCAAAGTCAGCAGCCTAAAACCAGCCGTCCCGGAGCTAAGGCGCCATTTGGCCAGTCGGGCTTTAAGGGCAAAGCTGAGCAGGGTAAAGCGGGTCAAAATAAGGCGGGTCAGCAAGGCCGTGCGGGTAAAGCCTCTTCTGGTCGTCAGCAGGCCAAGTAACGGCAAGCTGCTCGTCAGCGAAAAAAGCCACTCCAGTAAACCGATTTGGAGTGGCGCAGAGATGATGGCAAACCAGCGGTACCATCCAATGAGTGTTTGGCGAGCGTTTGTAGACGGAACGTGCGCCGCACTCCGGTCTCAAATGGGCTAACGGATATGAGGAACGTGAGCCATTAGCCCCTCAATGTACGGGAGAGCCTGATGAAGACTTTCCATCCCTAAAAGAAGTAGTTAATCCCAACGGCAAAGCCGTTATCTTCCTGAGCGTCGAGCGCGGCATCATCCATGTTACTGAAATTCAACTTCATTTCTGCAAACATCACTGTGTCATTACTGTAACGATAGTGCAGCCCTAACATGGCGAATTGGCGGGTCCATTTGCCTTGAATGGGTGTGCTGGCATCTGTGTCTAAGTCGAGATAGCTCAGGACAATCATAGGCACAAAGCCATTATCGAATTGATAGGCCGTCATCAGCTCGGCACCCGTGGCATCGTAGAGATCGCCGCCGACCAGTTCATTGTTTTTACTTTTATGGGCGTTAAAACCGACATACAGACCACTCGCCTCGCGATTATCGGCATAGTGGTAATAGTCACCGTACATGGCGCCAATTCCGATGATCTCATTGGTTTCATCAACTTGAGTGCTGCCTAAGTGGCCTTCGAAGTCGCCACGGTTAACGCCGGCGAGTAATTTAAATTTGTCAGTGAGCGAGTAGGTTAGGCTAGCACCGTAACTGCTGTCGAAATTGAGCTCAGAGTTAGTCATTTCGCTGCCGTCGTCGTTTTTTAAGGTGACATCACCATTGGTTTTGGCGGCGTATTGTAGGGCGATTTGCACTGGGCCAAAGCTATTGCGGTAAATAAAGGCGGAGTCGGCGCGGCCTGTTCCGGTTAACCCGCCATCGCTAAAGGCATAGGCACCGACACTATATCCGGCGAAGACGTTCGGTAAGTCCGTTGTGCCTGCGACATCGTAGTAAGCGCCCCATTGCTTACCAAAGCTGAGACTACCCCATTCATCGTGTGACATACCGACATAGCCTAAGCGGTTGTAGAGGAAGTCTTCGGTTTTTTCGGCGGCCAATTTGCCACCTTGCATCACTAAACTGTCATCGCTAGACACCATGTTGATGCCCCATTCCGTGGTGGCAAAGGCGGTCCAGCCATTTCTCTCGCTGCGTTCAAAGCTAAATCGTACTCGGGAGGAGTCATCGATTACTGAGGTATCGTGGCTGTCGTTGAGTGCCGCGAAGCCTAACCAACCGCTTAAATCTAATGAATTTTTTTGATCGTTATAGAGTTCAATCGCTTGGCTGCTGGTGGCCACCAACAGCATAGGTAGCATTAACGCTATGCAGGTTTTTTTCATCATTCCACCGAAATTTGGCAAGTTTTGTCTGGGGACCTTAAGTACTGTGGCTTAAGGTCCCTAAAGACGGATTGCTGTTAAGTTTCTTATTTATTAAGGGATTAGACTCGCAGGTGCATTGTGCTCACGCCGCTTTGATCCCAACGCTTGGGGTTTTATTTGAAATCACCCCGTAGATGGTCCAACCGAAGAAGGTCGCGATAGCACCTAACATCACAGCAGTTTCACCAGAGCTATAGAGGGCGTAGAAGCTATACAGGGCGCCGATAATCGCAATCACGTTGGCAACACGGGCTTTGTTGGCTGGCACCTTGAGTTGTTTTTGCATCACACCTAGGGCTGCCATCGACAGGATATAAGGCACAATGTTCGTTACCACCGCAAGGTTAACGAGCGCTTCAAACTGTTTGCTCAGTGATGGACTGATAGTCATCAAAGACAGCAGGGTTTGAATCGAAACGATGATGGTCATCCCCCAAATTGGCGCATCTGCTTTGCTGACTTTAGCGAACACTTTAGGGAAGAAACCTTCATCGGCAGAGGCTTTAAACACTTGCGCGATAGTGAACTGCCAACCGAGCAGTGAACCTGTACAGGAGATAATGGCGCAGGCCATTACGATTTTACCCACAACAGGGTTAAACATTTGCGCGAAGGCTAAACCAAAAGGTGCGTTTGAATTAGCAAGTTCGGCGTTAGGCACAATCCCAGCTATCACGTTGGTGGAAACGATATAGATAAGCGCTGCTCCTAACGTTCCGCCCATTACGGCGATAGGAACGTTTTTCTCTGGGTTATCAACGGCCTCTGAGTTAGCACAAGCCGATTCTAAGCCAAGGAATGCCCATAAGGTCATCGCGATAGAACCGCCTAAGGCTTTGAAGAACGGCATATCATGTGGGTTCCATGCACCTTTATAGAGGTCGATGTCGAACCAGAACCAACCGACTAACGACACGCCAATCACTGGCAGAATAATCCCCCACACGGTCACGCTGCTCACGCGGCCTGTAATGCGAGCACCACCAAAGTTTGCGACAGTGGCTAACCAAAGCACGCCAATGGTGGCAAGACAGATAGCCATAGGGCTTAAGTTAACTTCGAGTAATACGGCTGCGTAACCTACGGCGGAGATGGCGATGGCGACGTTAGCGATAAGTAGCGAAACCGCATAGGTGTAGTTCGCCATAAAGTTACCGCTGCGGCCAAAGGCATATTCGGCATAACCGCCCATACCACCGGTTTTTTTACTGAACATACCGCATTTTGCAAACGCAAAAGCCAGCGCGGTTGAGCCTGCGGCGGTCACAAGCCAAGAAAGCACAGAGATAGTACCGACTTGGGCTAATTGGGTGGGCAGCATGATAATCCCAGAGCCCATCATATTCACTATGGTGATAATCGTTAATTGGACAACGCCAATTTTATTTTCTGATTTACTCATAATAATGACCTAATAATATAATTCATTATAGAAGGTTGAAATTGACTGTAGAGCGGGGTTAATTAACTCTACAGTCAGATTCAATTATTTATTTAATACATAACCTAAGGCTTGGATTTTTCCGTCTGGTGTGTTTTCGAGGTAAACACCTTGTAATTCTGGAGAGAATCCGGGTAATAAATTGATGCCTTCTTCAAGGGCTAGGAAATAACGTTGTACTGCGCCACCCCATATTTCACCTGGCACCATACATAACACCCCTGGTGGATATGGCAGGGCGCCTTCTGCGGCAATTCGCCCTTCGATTTGTGACAGTGGCACTAATTCAACATTGCCGCGAATAAACTCGAGGTTAGCTTCCTGTGGGTCCATTACTTTTGTTGGGAAGTGAGCATGGCGGAACATTTCTTTTTGCAATTGTTTTACGTCATGGCTGACATAAAGGTTGTGCATTTCTTGGCAGAGTTGACGAATGGTATAGTCTTTATAACGTGCTTTATTGGCGTTATAGACGTTTGGCAATACTTCCGATAATGGCGCATCTTCATCGACTAATTTCTCGAAGCGAGATATTTGCGACACTAAGTGCTGCATTTTTGCCATATCTTCCGCAGGTGTCATCAAGAATAAAATCGAATTTAAGTCGCACTTCTCGGGAATAATATTATTTTCACGTAAGAAGTTAGCCAAAATAGTTGCGGGAATACCAAACTCAGTATATTTACCAGTTTCGGCATCGATACCTGGCGTAGTTAATAGGAATTTACAAGGATCAACGAAATATTGGCCTTTTTCATAGCCCTCGAAAGAGTGCCATTTTTGTCCGGGTTCAAACTCGAAGAAACGTAAATCATCGGCCATTTGTTCAGTTTGATAATCCTGCCATGGGCGCCCCTCGATCATACTTGGGATAAATGGCTTGATATATTTACATTTTTTAAGCAGTAACTTACGCGCTTCGATACCGGCTTTTACCGCTTCACGCCACAGATAACGGCCGCTGGCGCCTTCGTGCATCTTAGCGTTCACATCCAATGCAGCAAACAGAGGGTAGAAGGGGCTGGTAGAGGCATGCATCATAAAGGCGTTGTTGAAGCGTTTATGGTTGCAGTATCTGGCTTGGCCTTTGATATGTTTATCTTTTTTGTGAATTTGCGAGGTTTGTGAGAACCCAGCCTGCTGTTTGTGCACTGACTGAGTCACGATAATACCGGGATCTTCAGGTGTCAGTTCCAGCAGCAGTGGCGAGCAGTCGTTCATCATAGGAATAAACTGTTCATAGCCAACCCAAGCAGAGTCAAACAGGATGTAATCACATAGATGACCAATACGATCAACCACTTGGCGAGCATTGTAGATGGTGCCGTCGTAGGTGCCGAGCTGGATAATCGCTAAACGGAATGGACGTTGTTCATCGGCACGCTCAGGCGCAACGGCGCGGATCTGCTCCCTTAAATAAGACTCTTGGAAACAGTGGGCGTCGATACCACCAATAAAGCCGAAGGGGTTACGGGCGGTTTCCAAATAAATCGGTGTCGCACCCGCTTGAATTAACGCGCCATGGTGGTTGGATTTATGGTTGTTACGGTCGAATAATACCAAGTCACCCTTCGCCAGCAGTGCGTTGGTCGCCACTTTGTTTGAAGAAGAAGTGCCGTTGAGCACAAAGTAGGTTTTATCGGCGTTAAATACCTTCGCCGCGTATTTTTGTGCATCCAGTGGCGCACCTTCGTGGATCAATAGATCGCCGAGTTTAACGTCGGCATTACACATATCTGAGCGGAAAATCGTTTCACCAAAGAAATCGAAAAATTGGCGGCCCACAGGATGTTTACGGAAGAATTGCCCCCCCTGATGGCCTGGGCAGGCAAAGGTGGAGTTACCCATTTCCACGTATTTTTTCAGTGTGCCAAAGAAAGGTGGTAGTAGAGCTTGCTCATATTTTTGGACGGCGGTTTCGACCTGTTTTCCATAGAAATCGGTATTGCTACCGCAGAGTTCAAATACCCCGGTAATCGAGGAGCAAATATCATCTGGGAAGGTTTCTTCACAGCAAACGGATACGAAAATAGGCAGTTTTAATCCGGTATTTTTAATTTTTTCAACAATACCATTTTTAACATCATCAACAGAAACTACAGCCGCGCCCACATCGCAAAAATCAGTGGTTAATACATTGACAACTTCTCTGTCTATTTCAAAACATGATCTAACAGATAAGCTGGCGGCAACTTTTAATGATTTCATCGTTAATTTCCCTTTTACTTTAAAAAGTTTTGGATACAACTTGGCCTATACCTAATTAAAAATATTAATGGTATTAAATTAGATATGGCTATTCCGTGTGCAGATATGATGAAGCTATAAGTCGTCCAAGAATAAATAGATAGATTTATTCAAAATGAATGACTTAGCCGCAGCGTTACTGCACGAGCAAAAGAATGCTTTGATTTAGGTACGAGATAATAAACCTGAAAAAACAGTACGATAAGTGTATGCGCTTACGAGGGCAATACCACTTTAGACCTGTTAATTGGTCTACTACCTACGCGAAGATTAGCGAAGGAAGATAAATGAATGGTCGAAGTAATCACGTTGGCTAGGCATCATGATATGTCTAGTACGTCGAATATGTGCCATGATTTTAGATTTCCTCTTCATATACAACTCCATTATGAAATTCGAGAAAATTATTAATTCGTTTTTTTACGGCATGGAGTTTATCTAGGTGTTGCCAATAAAAATATGATCGGTGTCTTATTTTTAATTAACTGTAATTATTTATTGCAATAAGTTTTATCTGTGTAATTACAGTCAATCATCCTTAAGTATCATTATCTAAATAACGAAAGTAAATATTGTCAGTTTATTTTTAAAATTAAAAATGCATAAATTTATAAATAATAAATATCTAATTACGCGCAAACTACAGTATTAATTTGCTTGGTGATTTATAGGGTACGCCATCCTTGCATAAAAATGCAGATGAAGTCTTTACAAAATCACTTGAGTGCTTAAAGATGACAAAAAGTCGAGACTTTTTCTCAATTTTGAGCATTTAGGGAAGAAAATTGGCGTTTTGAGGCAGGTTTGCCACTTAAGACTGACGTAAATTAGCGGTGTTACGTATCAATTGGAGATTGTGATGAAGCATTTACATAAGTGGATAGTCGGAATTGGATTATTTACCGCAGTATTAGGGTCGGCGCAGGCTATGACCTTATCGAGCAAAGATATTAGTGAAGGTCAGCAATTATCTAATCAATTTGTTTTTAATGGTTTTGGCTGTACAGGCGCAAATATTTCGCCCCAACTTGCTTGGCGCGATGCCCCTGAAGGCACGAAAGCCTATGCGGTGACGGCGTATGATCCCGATGCACCGACGGGCAGCGGCTGGTGGCATTGGGCCGTTTACAATATTGGTGGCGATCAACAGCAATTAGCGCAAGGTGCGGGTTCTAAAGCCAATGCATTACCTAAAGGGGCGATTGCGCTAAAGAATGATTTTGGCACCACCGACTTTGGTGGTGCCTGTCCGCCACAGGGGCACGGAATGCATCGATATGAATTTACAGTGTGGGCGCTACCGTCGCCATTAGAGTTACCTAAGGATGCCTCACCCGCGCTGTTAGGCTTTATGCTCAATGCACAAGCTTTAGGGCACGCTAAGCTGACCGCAGTGTATCACCGCTGATATTACAGGGCTGATGTATGATCCGCATGTTTGAATACGATTCGAAACAGGCGCAGTCACTCTCACGGGTGCCTGTGCATCAGCCCTCGATTATTCGAGTGATCCAAGGGGAAAAGTCGTTGCTTTGGCAAGATGATACCCTCGCCGTGAATGCGGAACAGCTATTATTGTTACCCGCCGGAAGCCATATCAGTTTCGTCAATCGGCCGATGAGCGGACGTTACCGAGCGGTGCAACTCGTCTTGCCCTATGAGTTGCCCTCAGGCGTTACGCTGGCGGCAACCGATAGGATGATGCCAAAGCCTACACAAACAATCTCACGCTCGGTCGATTTTGCCTGGAATGCGTTACTGCATAGCCTGACCTTGGCGCTGCCCACATCGGTGCAGATGCATTATTTAGCCGCATTATTGTTAAGTTTGCCGCAGCAAAGTAGTGTGAATTGGCTTTATGGGCATAAGCAATCGAGTGTCACTCAAGCCGTATTGGCAATACTGAGTCAACATCCTTCTGCCCCATGGCAGCAAGAGGAAATCGCCGACAAGTTGCATATGAGCAGTGCAAGTTTAAGACGTAAACTGGCGCAGGAAGACACTAGCTTTAGGCAATTGCTCGCCGAAGTGCGCTTGTGCCAGGGTTTAGCACTGTTGCAAAACTCTAGCGATTCAGTTTTACAAGTCGCATTGTCTTGCGGGTACTTGTCAGCAGAAAAATTTTCGGCACGCTTTAAACAAACTTTCGGCCTGACACCCGCTGCATATCGCCGTACACTGTGAGTCGTCAATATCGTTAAATTAGGAAGTAGACATGGCAGAAGAGCAATTCACTGAAACTGGTTTTTGGAACAAAATCAAAATGTTTGGTCGCCAGGCTGGGCGTGAGGTGGTTGAGCGTGCTTTGTGGCTTTACTATGCTGCGCAAAAGCCTAATACACCTACGTGGGCCAAGTCGGTAATTTTTGGGGCCTTGGCGTATTTTATCTCGCCTTTAGATGCGATTCCCGATTTAACGCCGTTAGTCGGTTTTACTGATGATTTAGGGGCGTTAGCGGCGGCGTTGACTATGGTAACGCTTTATATTGATGATGAGGTTAAATCACTGGCTGCGGCTAAGTTAGCGTTGTGGTTTGGCGATGAGCCGACAACGCCTAAATCCTGATATCTCTGAGCATTAAACCTTAAAAATATGATTTTATTAGTGGTTAATGAAGATGAGTTGGCTTAGTTTTTTGAGGGTAAAAAAATTTTCTGTTAAACGTTTCACTATTACGCAATTGCGCTATATGCTAGCGCTGTTTTGTGAACCCATTGTGTGTGTTTAGGCAAATAAATGAAAAATATTATGGTGGTGATCCTGTGGTTGATAGGAGTCTCTGCCGCCACTCCCGTGTTCGCCGATAAGGCCTCGCCAGAACAACTCGCTCGTCTGTACCTCGATTTTATGGCTCAAACTAGTCGTCAGAGTGAAACTCTGTGGCCGGGATTTCGTCTTGACGATAAAGTCCACCTCTTCAGCTATGCGGGCAGTGTTTGGTTACGTCAGCCCGGTGGTGAGATTATTAAAGACAACAGTGTGTTAGAGTCAGTTAACCTTCACTCTGGTCTATCAGTTAATTTTGGTTTTCCTCAGTATCAAGGGTTGGCTGGTGTGCTGATCCAGCTCGAGTCTCCCACGATTCAATTTGATAGTACGACAAAAACTGCCGATTTGCCTTTCGTGATTTGGGCTGGCAATAGTGTGCATGAGGCGTTTCATTTTTACGCTCAATCCGAGTGGCGTGTATTAGAGGACGCTCGCCGCTATGAAGGGGAGGTCTACCCGCTTAATTTTGATGCGCGCTATTACCGTCTTCAGTTATTCAACTCGCTCATGTCAGCCTTAAAACAGCCCGAGCAACAAGCATTGTACTTAGGCCATGCTGCTTACTGGTTGCAGGCATGGCGTCAAACGGCGCCTAACGAAGATAAAGTCAGTTATGTGAGTGATTTAGTCGAAGGCAGTGCAAAATACGTTGAGTTGATTGCGGGCGCGCGCTTCCTGAGCCAAAACCAAACCTATCTCGGTTATCAACAGATACTGCTGCAATATGTGCAGGATTATTATCAACAGCAGCAAATGCTTGGCGGTTGGACGGCCGAAGCTGAGAATATCGGCGCACTTGCGGGAATACTGTTAGACAGCACTCAAGATGCCTATGTGTGGAAAGAGTCTGTCATGTCGGGCATGTTGCCTGTGGATTTACTGCTGGGTCGCATTAAGCCGATTACTCCACCGGTTGGGCAAAATAGTGCACAGAAGAAACGTCTGCAAGATATGCTGGCTTACTATCCGTCGACTGACCAAAAATTGGCTCAGCTATTGCGAGATGTGCAGGACCCCAAGGTGCCACTATTGGTCATGCCGAGCGTGAGCGATAGCAGTAGTTTTATGGATGTGGGGGAAGTTCGTTCCGGGTTTTATGTCGTGCCTTATCAAGAGGAAATGACTCAGGCTTATTTAGGGATGAGTGTGCAATTTAGTAACTTAAATGTCAGTGGTAGCCCCTTGTTGGATGTGCCTTTGCAAAATTATTGTGAGGGCATTGAAGCCGCAACTCTGTTACCTTTGGGGTTTTCCTTCCAACGCGAAGGTCAGTATCTGGTGTTTAATGAGCCGGAAATCCACGGAACAATAAGGGTTTCTGCAAGTGTTGTTGAGGGAAGAACCCTCTACTGTGCGATGAATTAATATGAGAAAAAATCAGCTCGAATTTACCTACATGCGTGGCATTGCGATTATTTTTATCGTGCTTGGGCATAGTATTTACAACTCTGAGGAAGGGTTTCCGTTATTGCTGGAAAATTTACTCAGAGGTGGCACGGCGCTGTTCGTGTTTATCTCTGGTTATTTTTTCCATCGGATTTTTTATAAGGACTTCGATTACGGTAAGTTCATGAAGAATAAAGTGCAAAATGTGCTTTATCCTTTCTTAGTGGTTTCTGCTGTTGGCTTATTCTGCTTGAGTTTGCGCTGGATTTTTATGGAGCATCAGCCACTTGAACAGTTGTTGCTCAGTATTTTTTATACCGTACGAAATGGTTATATCTTGTACCCGCATTGGTATATCCCTTTTATCATGGCAGTGTTTTTATTGTCGCCAGCATTTTTATGGTTTATTCGCTGCTCACAGCAAATGCGTTGGACGCTATTTGTACTGAGTTGTGTGGCGGCCATTTTGCTCCACAGACCCATAGGCAACGTTAACTTTATTCATTCAGTCGTTTATTTTATGCCTTTCTATTTGATTGGTATTTTATATTCCCAAGATGAACATCTTGTGTCGCGCTATGGTTCCATTTTAAGTGCGCTAGCAGGGATTTTCCTTATCGTGAGCTTGGTCGAACAGAGTTATATAGTGCAGCATGTGGGTAACTATCATAAAGCACCGTTTGAATATAACGGCATCGACTGGCAGTTTATCCAAAAACTGAGCCTGTGTGTGTTGGTGCTTAACTTCTGTGATTGGTTGTCAAAACTTAGTCGCTTACCTTGGCTTATCGAAATCGCCGAAATGAGTTTTGCGATTTTCTTTATCCATCCGCTGTTCGATATGTTGTTTAATACCACTGCAACGATATTCCGTTTACGTTTTCCGCCTGGGTCTGCTATCACGAGTATTCTGTTCTCGGCAGCGATTTTTCTCTTCCTGATGGTGGGCAGTATTATCACGGCACGCTTTATCAAAAAACGTTTAGGTAACCGTTCTCGTCTTTACATCGGTTGGTAATCCTTCACAAGCACAGGGGAATTAAGTTTAAATTTATTCCCCTGTGTTAGCGTGTTTTGCATTAAATTTCCCATGGAAAACATAATGCAAACTATCACCTTAGCACGTCTTGGAATTGTCGGCCTATGGATGGCAACGCCAGTATTTGCCAATGCGACTCCCAAACCTGTACTTGCCGTAGAACAAGAGACTTTCTTCAATCAATTAGCCGCCCATTGCGGTAAAGCGTTTGCGGGTAAAGTCGTCTCAAAGGACAGCGCCGATGCGGCTTTTCGTGATAAATCATTAGTGATGCATGTGCGCGAATGCAGCGATACTGAGCTGAAAATCCCATTCCATGTGGGAGACGACCATTCCCGTACTTGGGTGATCACTAAAACGGATCAGGGGTTAAGGCTAAAGCACGATCACCGCCATCAAGATGGGACTGAAGATAAAGTCACTATGTATGGTGGCGATACCGCCAGTATGGGAACCAGTCAAAAGCAATCATTTCCCATCGATCAGGCATCGATTGATAACTTTATGCAAAATGGCCTAACCCAGTCTGTCACCAATGTGTGGCATATAGAAGTTACGCCAAACACCTTCAGTTATTTACTCACTCGGGAAGCCCGTCATTTTCAAGTGGATTTTGATCTAACCCAGCCACAGCCTTTACCGCCAGTTCCTTGGGGGCATGAGTAGGTTAAAGCGTAATTAAAACAAAACCTCTGAGCTTTTAGAGTTCAGAGGTTTTCTGGAAGCGGTCTTGTAATCTTAGTTAGCCCTAGGCTCGAAGGTAAAAGATTGTCCCGCCAGTGCGGCTTCAAACATTAATCCGCCCTTGGCAACGGTAAAGACTGCCATGCCATTGATATAGGCTGCGGTGGCAGATTGATTACCACCGGCTTGACCAGCGCCTGCCGAGTTGCCTGTGGTGCCCGCTTTGGCGTTAGCGCCCATATTGATGGCAACGGCGGAGGCTTGGGCATCAAACTCAAAACTGCCACTGGTGAACTCATTGTAGGATTTGGCATCTTTAAAGAAGATGATTTCACTATAGGCTTGTCCACCTAATTGAAATCCAATAGATAGCTGGGTTAGGCTGGAGTCTCCCATATATTGCCCCGCTTGAAAAACCCGACCTTTGCCGTAGGCGGCGCCAATACCAATCCCACCTTTGCCAACTGTTGGAAAGAGGGCGTAGCCATAGGCGGTATCAAAAAATTTGCGGGTTTCCTTGGCTTGGTGAAAATTTTTTAAAGCCTCAGTGTAACTATCATCTGCTTGCGCAGCTGGTGCCAGTAAGCTGGCAATCAAGCAGGTCGATGCGACAACAAAAGATAAAATTGATTTCATGGGGTTCCTCCTTAAGTCTTGGTTCCATCAGACTACCCTTTGTTGTCACAAATGACAGCCTAAAGCTGCGTTAATGTCAGCTCGGATTCAGTTTTTCAATAAGACATGCTGCCAGTTTTGATTGCTAAGCGATGGTTTAGTTCTGAGGTGGATTGGGCGTGGTGGTCGATTTTTCCTTGCTATCGTTCGATTCTTGCTGCAGTTGCTGAATAAATTCAAACTCCTCGGGGGTGAGCACTCCTGAAGATGAAGATTCAACTTTGGGTTTAGGCACTGATAAATGGCCTTTCAAATACGCTGTGCGAGTGATCTGCTTTAGACCATAGGCGGCAAGTAAGTAGAAACTTAATAGTAAGCTTAAGCGGGGCAAGGCGTGGGATAAGGCTGAAAGCGAGTCGCCTAGATAAAAAGGCAGTACAACCACAAATACACGCAGTAGCCAGTTAAATAACATCGCTAAGGTTAGGCCAAATAACCAGCGGAAACGGATGATTTTCAAGGTGTCCTGTGGTGCATCGCTCAATGGCGGTTGACTGACTTTATATTGTTTAAGTAGATGCCAAAGAGCGACAAAATAGGCTGCTGTTTGAGTAAACAGCAGCAACGGCATTGCTAAACTCCAGTGGCTGAAATCGATTGTCAGCGGATTATTAAAGAATTCAGCCTGAAACCAAATGGCGTTTTTATGTAAGTTGAGCCGCAAAGTAATATCTATAACTGCAAGCAGTAGTGTGATAATCGCCGGCCAATAATGCCATGAAAAACCAATAGGCTCAGTATGTTGCTCTAAACTGCGTTTGCAATAGAGGTAAAGCAGTGGCATGAGTAAAAAATAAATCGGGGCAAGCAAATTAAATAATATGTGGATAGGAATTGGCGTGTTATCACGGTTAAGCATTCCCGTCAGAAAATACAGTGCGATGAGACTTAGAAAAGCCGCCAATAGCTTTTGATTATTGTCCGAATGATAGAAGTAGCGAATATAAATAGCTAACGCGAGGCAATGTAAGCCACCAAATAGGGATAACCACCAATAGGCTTGAGCAAAAAATGTATTAAATTCGTTCATTTTGTCACCTCGACGACCTGTTATATCAGGGAAATTCGAGGCGAAAAAGCATTCCTAGGTATTTTTCTGTGAAATGGCGATGCGTTGATGACGATTAGATGCGGCTTCGGGGACTGACGCAGGTACGGGATGACGCTCGGCCAGTAAGTGTTTGATTGCGCGAATGGGATGCGGTAACAGCATTCTCGGCCCCGCGAAAATCATGATCTCTTTGACCTGCGCCTTTTGGGCGGGCTTGTAGCAATGCACAGGGCACTTATTGCACGTGGGCTTATTTTGCCCATAGGGACAACGGTCGAGGCGAACGGCTGCATACTCTAGCAGTGCTAAACATTCTTCACACAGGCCGGATGCCGTTTGGCCTTGGTGCTTAGCTTTGCAATAGATCTTCGCCATCGCGCTAATGGTTTGATGCTCGTAGCGCAGTTTGCCTGTGAGTAGGGCCGCTGAGTCCATGGGAATACCTTAGTCTGTTACTCGGATAATCCCATCATAAGCAGCGGCGCGGGCTTGTTCAAAACGTAAGTGTCAATTTATGAAGATGCGCACAAAATAAGACTTTAAATGTGCATTACCTTATCGGCATCAAGTGTCCAGCGGGTGAGATCCTGTAAGGTGCCAATTTCAGCGCCTTCGAGCAGCATATCCGTATTCACTCCTCGCGCTTGAGCGCAGGTTTTACACAGTAAAATCGGGACTTGCTGAGCACTAAGGATCTCAAACATTTGCTGCAAGTTATAGCTTAAATCAGGCGTTGTCTGCTGTTTGAGTGCCCCAAATACCGCATCTGACATTAAAAAGATTTTGAGATCAACATCTTGCTCGGTTTGATCCTTGAGGGCTAAAGCAATGCGCAGGCTGTTAAACAGTTTTTCTGTGCCGTATGGGCTCGCGTGGGCAACAATAAGAATTTTTTGCATTAGGCTTTCCTTAATTTTTGCAAACGGTCATAAACCTTACCAGTCTAGCCGAATTGCTTATATCGATTTGCGTGCAAGATCGGATAAAACGGCATAAATACTTGATTTACACAGACACTATGGACTTTAATAGCGGTTAATCACTGCTCAACTTTTGGACAAAACTCCTTGTCAGTCGCAGACCACTGAGTCGTTCTGGCAAGCCAACTGCAATAGCTTCTAACAGGAAGCAGCCATAAAAGGTGAAGAAGAATGAAGGTCATTGTCGTTTTAATACTGATCGTTATCGGAGTGTTTTTATTTCGTCGTGCCCAGCGCTTGGCGAAGGAAGAGCGAGAGGCAATGATGGCAAAAAAAACAACTGAAATGACAAAGGATACTAATTCTTTCCCAGAAGTGGCTGAATCTACGCCCGAAGCTACTCCTCCAGTGAATAATACGCCTGAAGACGCTTCTGCTACTGTGAAAGCGCCTGAGATTGAATTAATGCCAAGGGAAGAGGAGCATCAGCCTAGCCGCGCCGAAATCGTTGCAATAAGTGAAGATATTATCGATGTCGATATTCCCGCTGTGCCCAATCAAGACCCTGTGATTATTTTGGCCGATGCCTCCGCAAATATTGAGAAAGAGGCTGAAATTAAACCTGTATCCTCCGAGGCCGAAGGCCTTGCGACACTAGGCCCATGGGCGAATGTGACATTGCAGCGTGCGTTCGAAGGTTATCAAAGTGCAGAGACCGAACTTGCGCGCTATAACGCGTTACAGGATGTGATTGCAGAGTGTTATAAGCAGCGAAAATCGACTGACTATTTAGCCTATGGTGCAGCACTGTGTGAGCTTTA
Organism: Shewanella sp. DNRA4; assembly: GCF_012843185.1. Classification (NCBI taxonomy): domain Bacteria; kingdom Pseudomonadati; phylum Pseudomonadota; class Gammaproteobacteria; order Alteromonadales; family Shewanellaceae; genus Shewanella; species Shewanella sp. DNRA4. The sequence goes on along the minus strand of NZ_JABAIP010000006.1, from coordinate 229,425 downwards.
TCTGGCATTATTCCATCTAGCTAATGCCACCAAGCCCAAACAGGTTGAGCTTAAAACCACAGGCTTTATGCAACTTGCAACATTATTAAATGATACTCAAGCCTTTAACGAAGCTATCGCGTTATGTCAGCAGGCTGTCTCGCTTGGCTTAACCGACGGTACTGTCACTGGATTCGAAGGCCGGATCAGCCGTATTGAGAAGGCGCAGGCAAAAGCTGCAACTGCATAAAAGTGATAGTAAGAATGACTCTGTTGTCATGGTGTAAGGTTAAAGACTCTGGCATAAACCGGTTAATTCTAGCGCCTCAAATGCCCATAACCTAAAAGCGGTTATTTAACGGCTAAAAGCCGTGTAGAATCCGGAGACTTACCGCGCAAAAGGCGAACTAAGGTTCGCTTTTTTTATGAGCTATTTTTATGAAGTGTGTTGCGAGTTTCTTGAATCAAATCGTCAAAATGAAATTATCCTTGGTTGTCTTATTTGCCAGCTTGGGCCTTGGGCTGACAGGTTGCACTAAAACCCCGGAATGGACGCTATTTTATTATCCTAAGGCGATCTCGCTGCCAACGACGCCGTTACAACCTGATGATATCAATGGTTATTACGACACTCTCGAACAATGCCAGCGTAAAGCCCATGGATTACAGCGTTTAACGGGGTCAGGTATGAGTGGCTTCGAGGCCAGCGGCGCCGGCGTATATCAATGTGGCCAGCAGTGTGAGTTGAACGATAAGTCCGTGCTGGTGTGCAAGCAGCTCACTCAATAGGGAATGTATTGATGAAGTTCAAACAGGATTTTTTCACCCAATTGCCTGAGTTTTATTCCCAAGTCTATCCGCAGGGCATTAGTAACCCCCATTGGCTCGCTTGGAGTGAAGATGCCGCGTCATTAATTGGCTTAAATCAGCCAACAGATGAGTTATTACAGGGCTTATCGGGTAACGCGGCTGTTGAAGGTGCAAGCTATTATGCGCAGGTTTATAGCGGGCACCAGTTTGGTGGCTATACCCCTAGATTAGGCGATGGGCGCTCGATTATCCTCGGTGAAGCAATCGGCCCTAATGGTGCATGGGATGTGGCACTCAAAGGCGGCGGACCGACCCCTTATTCTCGTCATGGTGATGGCAGAGCCGTAATGCGCTCTGCGGTGCGGGAGTTTCTCGTTTCTGAGGCATTGCACCATTTAGGTGTGCCAACGACCCGTGCCTTGGCGGTGATCGGCTCTGATATGCCCGTTTGGCGCGAGAGCCAAGAAACCGCAGCCATTACTGTGCGTTTGGCGCGCAGCCATATCCGTTTCGGTCATTTCGAATTTTTCTGCCATAGCGAGCGTGGTCAAGCCGATAAGCTGACGCAATTGCTCAACTTTACCTTGAAGCAGCATTATCCGCATTTGAGTTGCGATCTGGCGGGTTATAAAGCTTGGTTTTTACAGGTGGTGCAAGATACCGCCAAGATGATCGCCCATTGGCAGGCTATCGGTTTTGCCCACGGGGTGATGAACACCGATAATATGTCGATTCTTGGTGATAGTTTCGATTTTGGCCCGTTTGCCTTCCTCGATACCTTCCAAGAAGACTTTATTTGCAATCATTCCGATCCTGAGGGGCGTTACGCCTTTGGTCAGCAGCCCGGCATTGGCCTGTGGAACCTGCAACGTTTAGCGCAGGCGTTGACGCCTGTTATCCCGTCAGATGATTTAATTGCCGCTTTGAATCAATATCAACATGCTTTAGTGCAGCATTATTTGATGCTGATGCGCGCTAAGTTAGGACTCGCTGAGCGAGCGGATTCGACAGCCGAGCAGGATCAACAGGACTTAGAACTCATTGACCGCTTTACCGTGTTGATGGAGAAAAATCAGCTGGATTACAGCAACACTTGGCGTCGATTTGGTCAGCTTGATCCTAGCAGTGTGCACTCGCCTTTGCGGGATGATTTTATTGATCTCAACGAGTTCGATACTTGGTATCAGGCCTATCAGGTGCGGCTCGGTGAGGTTACTGATGTTGAGGCGTGGCAGCAGGCGCGGAATAACATCAATCCCAAGTATATTTTGCGCAACTATTTGGCCCAAGAAGCGATTATCGCCGTTGAAGAAGGGGATCTTGCGCCGCTACAGCGTTTGCACCAAGTGTTGCGTCAACCGTTTAGCGAGCAAGCTGAGCATGACGATCTGGCCAAGCGTCCTCCGGATTGGGGGCAAGGGCTGATTATGTCGTGCAGTAGTTGATGGAAGTAAAGATGAAATTAAACGCCATTCAGTTAGATAGCGCCGCGTTAAGCTTAAGTGTGAGCGGTGATATCGATTTTGATCATTTCGAGGCCTTTGCCGAGCCGTTAGCCCAGGCCTTAGATTGCCGCGTGCGCGAGCGTCAATGGGGAGCCGATCGTCATCAATGGTTATTGGAGTTTGAAGGTACACCACTTTGTCTCAATTATGAGTTTTACGGCAATATCTGTTGGCTGAGTGTGGAGCGTGAGGCTGATGTTGAGGTGCTAGAATACCTTGCCACGCTGTTAAGCCGCCACTTATGAGCGCGCCACCATTTAATGAGAGAGTTCCAATGAGCCTAGATACGTTAAATCAACACCAAAGTGCTATCGATAATGCTGATTCGGGGGCGGCTTTTGCTTTTCAAGCTCTAACACCGGATTTGATTTTAGATGCTATCGAAAGTCTTGGCATTTACCCTGAAACGGGCCTACTTGCACTCAATAGCTACGAAAACCGCGTGTATCAATTTCGCAGTGATGAAGGGCGGCGCTATGTAGTGAAGTTTTATCGTCCAAATCGTTGGACCAATGCGCAAATTCAAGAGGAGCACGATTTTGCCCTCGCGCTTGCCGAGCAGGAAATCCCGATGGCGGTGCCAGCCTTAGTGCAAGGGCGTACCTTGCACCATTTCCAAGGTTTTCGGTTTGCACTGTTTCCTTCCATCGGTGGTCGAGCCTTTGAGGTCGATAATTTAGAACAGTTGGAATTTGTTGGCCGTTTTATCGGTCGTATACATCAGTACGGCGCGCAGTCGGTTTTTCATGCCCGCGAACCGCTCAATCCGCAAATCTTAGGCGATGAGCCTTTGGCGTGGTTGAAACAATCAGAATTAGTGCCGACTTCTCTACGGGTCGCCTTTTTCACCGTGGTCGAACAAGTGCTGGCGAAGGTCAACACCGTTTGGTCGCAGCAATGTTTCAAACCGATTCGCTTGCATGGCGATCTACACCCAGGGAATATTCTTTGGACACCCGATGGGCCGGGTTTTGTGGATTTAGACGATGCCCGCATGGGACCTGCCATTCAAGATTTATGGATGATGCTAACGGGGGATAGGGCGCAGCAGCAACTGCAACTCGAGGTATTGCTCGAAGCCTATGAGGAATTTTGTGAATTCGATACGCGGCAACTGGCGTTGATTGAACCCCTACGCGCATTACGGATGGTGCACTATAACGCTTGGATTGGCAGGCGTTGGCAAGATCCGGCTTTCCCTATGCATTTCCCATGGTTTGGGGATGAAAAGTATTGGGAGCAGCAGATTTTGGCATTTAAGGAGCAACTCGCGGCACTTAATGAACCACCGCTAAGTTTGATCCCTTATTAAATGTGTGAACAGGGTGGGATTTACGAGGCTCTCTTGCCTAACGGATTGAACTCTCAGCTTGAGTTACACTCAAAAAATGAAATATGTTAGGCTCCAGCTATTTTAGATAATTGATTTAAGGAAAATTCATGAAAAAAGCATTACTTATGGCGGCAGCGCTGTTATTGGCTCCATTAGCGGTTTCGGCAGCGGAATACAAAGAAGGCGTACATTACACTGTGATTAATGATGGTCCCGCGACAGCTAAACCTGAAATCACCGAGTTTTTCTCTTTCTATTGCCCACATTGCTACAACTTTTCGAAAACGGTTGTGCCTAAAATTTTGGCTGAAAAGCCTGCAGGTGTGGAATTTAACCAAGCCCACGTTGATTTTATCGGCAAAGAAATGGGCGTAGAGATGTCACGCGCTTTTGCGGTTGCTCATCAACTCAATGTCGATGAAAAAATCGATGCGGCTTTATTTGCTGCCATCCATGACAAGAAACAACACTTTACCAGCCGTGACGATGTGCGTGCCTTATTTGTGGCTAATGGCGTTGATGGTAAAGCTTTTGATGCCGCAGCAGATTCATTTATGGTCAAAGCCCAAATGGCGAAAATGAAGCGCGATACTGAAAACGCGAAACTTTCTGGCGTGCCTGCGATAGTGGTGAATGGCAAATACCGTGTTGAAACGGGTGCGATTAAGTCCTATGACGAGCTATTAGACATTGCATATTACTTAGCGAGAAAGTAATTATCTTAGGATTGCGGTGATTTAGTCATCTAATTGCAATCTAACTCATTGATAATGAATAAGTAACACAAAAGGAGCCGAGCGCTCCTTTTTTATTGGCCGCATCAAATTGTCCACGATACGTTGAACCAGTTTTGCGGAGAATGCGTATTAGGATTTAGGCAAAAAAAAACCGTACTTCCGATAATGGAGAGTACGGACTTGAGCCATATGGCTCATTTTTACCCTGAGTAACACGGATGATTTTAGATAAGCGTCAAAATAATGTCAATAGTCAAAATATTGACATTATTTTTAGGTGCTGTTGAATGACTATATTGCTTAATAAAATCAAGTTGTTAAGTTATTTGCATTGTAAGTATTGAAAAAAATCCTTTGTGGATGAAACTCAACAGGTCATCTTTCGGTCAAATACTGTGATCTATAACAACAAAAATGCATGTAGGGGGTTCTATGAGAGTTTTCCCTGTCTACGCACCTAAGCTTATTGTTAAGCATGCGCGTATTTTTCTCACTGGCGTGATATGGGTAAAAGACTTAGGTCGATTGGAATTTGAAAAAGGAAGATTTTTATTACCGAGAAAAAGCCTGCCAAAAGTAAAGCAGGCTATCTTAGAGCTGAACGAATTGATTGAAGCGCAGAATCATCAAACTAAAACAGCTTAGATTTCACTATTGAGCAAGCCAACAAGTCCGGTAACTTTCTCGTTCCAAGAACTCAGTTCTTGCTGCAATTGTTGGTTTTGCTCACTTAATTGTTGGTTTTGCTCACTCAAGGTTGACGTCTTTTGCTTCTCTTCCTCTAGCTCCATTTTTAGAAGCTCGATAGTTTCGAGTGTAGCCTGGATCTTGGTTTCCAGTTTGGACAGTAATTCAAGGCTCATCTGGAGAGTCCTATAGTTTCTGGATGGGACTGTGATTCTAGCAGTGCCAAGAGCATAAGGAATAGCAGTCTTTGCCGTTTGGCTAAAAAATACCCGATAACGGAGTGCTAATTTAAGTTTTTTTGCATTTGTTATTAACTCGTTAGTATTCTTGGTTTTATTTATTATCGGAATGGCCCATGACATCAAGCCTGCTCGCCATAATTCCCCTGTTATTAACCTTAGTGTTAGCCCTATGGTTGCGACGTACCTTAGTTGCCCTAGGTGTTGGTATCCTCTCGGGCGCCTTGATTATTGCCCACTTCAATATACTGCAAAGCTTAAGTTATCTTGTGGAGATAGGCGTTAAGCAGTTTTATAGCCAAGATTCATGGCAATGGTGGCATTTAAACGTGCTAATGGCCATGTTATTACTGGGTAGCATGACGCAGCTACTTGCCCGAAGTGGTGCGGTAGGGCAGTTCGGTGATTGGTTATATCAGCGTATTCGTACGGGCCGACAAGCGCGTATTGGTGTCGTATTGCTGGGTTGGTTAGTGTTTATTGATGGCATTTTTAGCTGCCTTGCCGTAGGGCATGTGTGCCAACCGTTGAGCCAGCGTTATGGTATCCGTCAGACGCAACTGGCTTATTTGGTTGACTCTAATGCGTCGCCGCTTTGTTCCTTATTGCCTTTTTCTAGCTGGGGGCCCTATGTGATGGCGCTACTGGCGGGACTCAGCTTTTTACCCGTTTCAGCCCTTGAAGCCTTTATCGAGGTGGCCTTATCCAATTTTTATGCGATTACGACTTTAGGTTTGTCGTTGATTGTGGCCTGGTTTGGGGTCGGATTTCATCCTGTAGAGAGGGCTGCGTTGGGAGCTGAGCCGCTGGATGCTGATCATGTTGAAATTGTATCGCCTAGCACTCAAGGGAATCCTTGGCTGTTGTCCATTCCGATGCTGACCTTACTGTGCGCCTCTGTCGGTTTAACTCTCTGGTCTGGCGCGCAGCAGGTGCCGTCATGGGATATTTCGGCCTGGTTAGCCAGCGCTGATATTGGCGCTGCGATGCGTGATGCCTGTTTGTTATCGACGTTAGTGACTCTAGTGTTGTTGCTGCTGTCGGGCCGAAGCATAGGGAAACTGCTGGCGGACTTGGCGCATGGGGTGCGGATGATCGCCTTTGCCATCGCGATTTTACTCTGCACTTGGATGATAGGTGCTGTAATCCAAGATCTGGGCGTGGCGAGTTTATTGGCCGATTGGGCAAAATGGTATTTATCCCCCAGTTTGCTGGTGGCGGGGATGTTCCTACTCTGCGCTATCATGGCCTTTGCCACTGGCTCAAGCTGGGGAACCTTTGCGATTATGATCCCCATCGGCGGAGAAACCGCCCATAACATGGATGCCAGCTTGCTGTTACCAGTATTAAGTGCGGTGATGGCAGGCTCGGTGTTTGGCGATCACTGCTCGCCAATTTCCGATACCAGCGTGCTGAGCGCGACGAGCTCAGGCTGTTTACCCCATGACCATGTGGTGACTCAACTGCCCTTCGCATTAATTGCTGCTGTTGCGGCATTAGTGGGATTTCAGTTAGTCAATTTATCTGTGGCAACAGTGTTTGTATGGTGTGGCGTGATATTTACGGCGCTAGGTTTGCTCATGCTAATGACGCGCTTTTATCCACCCTGGCTGGGCGCTCGTTCGCAGACAAACTAAGCCTTTCGGGGTAAAATGGTCACAGAATTAACTATCTGATTTAAGAGATTATCCCTATGAGCATTACCCGTTTAGATGTTGGTACACGTATGAGCAGCATAGTGATCCACCAAGGTACAGTGTACTTATGTGGCCAAGTGGCGAAGGATAAGTATCAAAACATCACCGAACAAACGACGACTATGCTAGAGGAAGTTGATACCCTGTTAGCGCAGGCGGGCAGTTCCCGTGAGCACTTGTTGTCAGCCACTATCTATCTAAAGGATATGAATGACTACGATGCCATGAATGCCGTTTGGGACGCTTGGGTACCACAAGGTCATGCGCCTGCCCGTGCCTGTGTACAGGCGGCGATTGCCGAGCCCGAATATTTGGTTGAAGTCTCTGTGATTGCAGCTGTAGCCAAGGCGTAAACCGCGATCGACAGCTAAGTCAGTCGTAAAGCCAAGTTAATACTTGGCTTTATTCGTCATCAGGTAATTGCTGCCAGAGATTCTGGTGTCATATCCGTCGCAACAACGCGATTTTCAATTAGAACAAGATCTTCAGTTAGAAATAGCGGGCTAAGTTCGACGGAATTGCGGGGCTGTGCGAGGCATACTGTGCCTGCAACCCTTGGGAGATGGCTTCAATATCCAGTGTTGGTAAAGCTTGCGCTATGATGGCCGCAGCCCAAGATACGTGGAGCTTGAGTTGAGTATAATGTTCAGTTTCAACAAACCGTGCCAACGAATAACGGCTGCCACCCAATCCGTGTCCCCAACCTTCGCTAACGTCAAAGGGGGAATCGAGTCGCTTGCTATCAAACTCCACCAAGTAGGGAGATTGGCCGTGGTGACCACCAGTCCAATCGCCTAATTCCAACAGCAGAATCATCCTTGCCATTTATTTTTGCTCCTTTGTTATTGGCTCGCAATCATAACACGGCCAAAACTAGCTGCGGGATCCGTGGGCGTGATGGCGATAATGCTATCTAGCCGCAGTATTTGCTGGCCCGCTTGATGTTCAACGACCAGCCATTCAGTATTATCTGCATGGGTCTGAGTCGTAATTGCCCGTGCTTGGCACTGGCTGCCGTCCTGTAACTCAATCTTGAGCCAATAGCTCCGAAGGCAAGCCAGTTCAAGGTAGTCGTAGTGGGCACAGGGGATTATTTTATACTCAGACATCATCTTTGTTCTCAGTTGAATGATTTAGATGCAATTCAAGGTCTCATATTCAGCGATAGGAGAATTGAATATGAAGTGCATCTTACTCTTTGGTCTTTTGTGGTTGCAGTTTTGGCAACCCGTATTGGCTCAGACATTGGCCCCTTTTCAAGCGCAGAGTGCAGCGACCCGTCCATATATTATCGAACTTTACACCTCACAGGGATGTAGCAGTTGCCCGCCCGCCGAAGCTTGGTTATCTGAGCAGTTTAACCAGACCGATTTATGGCAGAAATATTTTCCGCTAGCCTTTCATGTGACCTATTGGGATTACCTTGGTTGGCGGGATATTTTTGGTCAAAAAGCATTTAGTGAGCGCCAATATCAACATTTAAACCAAAAGCATACACGGCAAGTGTATACGCCACAGTTTGTGATTAATGCTAAGGAGTGGCGTGGCTGGTTTTCGGGTGAATTAACCGAGATTTTTGCCGTGCCTCAACCTGAGGTGGGTGTGCTTAAAGTGCGTATCGCCAACCAGCAGCTTGAGGCGAGTTTTGTGCCACAGCAACCTTGGGGGCAGCATAAAGATCTGAGTCAAGCACGTTTACAGTTAGCACTCGTCGGCTCAGGGTTAACTAGTGAAATTAAACGCGGTGAGAATCGCCATAAGCAGTTAACCCATGACTTTGTTGTATTTAGCATGCAATCAATCCCTGTGAGTGTCCGTGCGACGGAGTTTGTTGCATCAGATTCAGCACTGTATTTTGAGCAATATCTCAATAGCATTCCGGCTACGGCGCAGAAGGCGCCTCATTTAGCTTGGGTGGTGTGGTTAACGCTAAATGAAGAGCCCATACAAGCCGTCGGTGGTTGGCTTGAGGCGAAGCAGGGGGAAATCCAAAGTCAATAAGGGAAGTAGAATCAACCTATTCAAGATTACGGCAAGCTAATAAGACATTTTTGCAGGGTTATTTTATCGGCTAAGACTTTTAGATGAATCTCACCTATTGACTTTATTCCTGTCGCTACCTAGTCTGCTTGTTCAGTAATCAAGGTGGTATGCGATGGAAATAAAATACGATTTAAAACCTGCGTCCGAACGCCGTACTGAGCAATTCAAGCCCGAAGGAAATGTGGGCTTCGGTAGCCTCAGAACCGATCATATGTTTTTAATGGATTATCGCGATGGTGAGTGGCGCGATCCTCGTATTGTGCCCTATGGCCCGTTTGAAATGGCGCCGGGTGCGATGGCCCTGCATTATGGTCAGTCAATCTTCGAAGGCGCCAAGGCCTTTATGCATGAAGATGGCGAAATTTACACGTTCCGCATCAACAAAAACGCCGAGCGTATGAATCGCTCTGCGGATATTGTCTGTATTCCTAATATTGATGAGCAGATGCAAATCGATGCGATTAACGCCTTGATCGACGTAGACCGTCTTTGGTTCCCGATGCAAGAAGGTGCCTGTTTATACATTCGCCCCTTTATTTTTGCGACCGAAGACCGTCTGTCTGTGAGTCCAAGTTCGCGCTACACATTCTGCGTGGTGTTAAGCCCAAGTGGTGCTTACTACGCGGCGGGTGTGAATAAAGGTATTCGTCTGCTGATCAGCAAAACTTACCATCGCGCCGTATCGGGTGGTACTGGCGCCTCTAAAGCAGCGGGTAACTATGCTGCCTCATTGCGTGCGGGTAAAGCTGCCGCACAGTTTGGTGCTTCGCAGGTACTGTATTTAGATGCGAACAACCAACAGATTGAAGAAGCGGGCGCGATGAACCACTTCCACATTCTGAAAGACGGCACAGTGATCATCCCAACCTTCACCGATACCATTTTAAAATCGATTACCTCGCAATCTATTATGGAGCTGGGTGAATTGCTAGGCTGCGAAGTGCGCCAAGAGACGGTCATGCTGGATAAGTTTATCGCCGATATCGAATCCGGTGAGATTATCGAAGCGGGAGGTTTTGGGACTGCTGCCGTAGTGTCTGCTGTCGGTTCCTATATTTTTGAAGATGGTCGAGTGGTGACTGTGGGCAACGGTGAAGTAGGTGAGCATATTCAACGCATCTACAAGCTGTATACCGATATCCAGAAAGGCCATATTCAAGGCCCTGATGGCTGGGTGAGACGCGTTGAGCGTATCGCACCTTAATAGTTTCTAAATCAATACGATAAGGCTCCATGATGGAGCCTTATTCTTTTGCGTCTTGACGCTTTTGTATCTGTTGTATTAAAAGTGTTTGGCAATCTTTGGCGCTCAGCGGTTTACTCAGCAGAAAGCCTTGGACTTGATCACAGCCTTGCAGCGCTAAGAAGTTAAGTTGTTCTTGAGTTTCAACCCCTTCTGCCACCACATTCAACTCTAGGCTGTGGGCGAGAGCAATAATCGCGCTGGTAATGGCCGCATCATCGGGGTCGTTGGTTATGTCGCGCACAAACTCGCGGTCAATTTTTAAGGTATCGATAGGGAAACGTTTGAGGTAACTCAAGCTTGAATAGCCAGTACCGAAATCGTCTACAGCAATGGTTAAGCCTAATGCTTTGAGTTTTGAGAGGATATTAACTGACTCCTGTGGGTTGCCCATGATCATCGATTCAGTTAGCTCCAACTCAAGAGCCTGGGCGGGAAGTCCTGATACCGCAAGGGCTACTTCAATGGTTGAGATAATATCGGCCTTTAACTGTCTAGCAGACAAGTTAACGGCCATGGTGATATCGCTAAAACCTAACTCACTCCATTCGGCCAGTTGTTGGCAAGCGTGGTTAATCACCCAATGGCCTATTTGATTGATCATGCCTGTTTCTTCCGCGAGGGGAATAAACTCGGCGGGAGAAATGGGGCCTAATTCTGAATGCTGCCAGCGCAGTAGTGCTTCAAGCCCTGTCAGAGAGCCATTGCGTAGGCAAAACTTAGGTTGATACACCAAGCTTAACTCATTGTGGGCGATTGCTTGTTTTAATCCCGTTTCGAGCAGCATATGGCGAGTCGCCATCTCATTGAGTTTATTGGTATAAAACTGAAAGTTATTTCGCCCGAGAGCCTTAGCATGGTACATGGCGGTATCGGCAAATTTAATTAATGAATCCACATCTACAGCATCATTAGGATAGAGACTGATACCTATCGAAGTGGAGATAGTGAGGGATTTGTCCTCTAATAAGAAGGGCGCTTGAAAGGCTTTGAGCACTTTTTCCGAAATTAACGTCGCCGCTTTAGTTTTCGCCACACCTTCTAGAATAATGGTAAATTCATCACCACCCAAGCGGGCTACGGTATCCCCTTCACGGACGGCGTTTTGTAGCCGGTGGGCTACGGCTTTAAGCAGCAAATCGCCAATGTGGTGCCCCATAGAGTCGTTAATATGCTTAAAACGATCGAGGTCTAAAAACAGTAGGGCGACAATATTATTCGATCTATGTGCTTGAGATATCGCGTGATTAAGCCGGTCTTGGAATAAGGTTCGATTAGGCAGCCCTGTGAGCGTGTCAAAGCTAGCGAGGAAACGTAAATCTTCCTCGGCCTTTTTACGTTCGGTAATATCAGTAAATACCGCCACAAAGTGGCTAGTTTCACCTTTTACGTCAATTACTTGATTTATCTCGAGCCACACCAAAATTGCTCTACGGGCCTTATTGCGGATCCAAATTTCTCCCGCCCAATGTTTATGGCGTAGTAGTTGCTGTTCAATGCTATTAAACAGATCCCGTTGTTTTCTACTATAGGCTAAGTGAATTAAGTATTTATCACTAATCTGCCGCTCTGAATAACCAGTTATATTGCTAAAAGCGGGGTTTACCGAACGGATTCGATAGTCTAATCCTGCCACCACGACGGCTTCATTCATGCTATTTAGCACTTGTGAGGAGAGTACCAGCTCGTTTTCGATCAGCTTGCGCGAGGTAATATCCCGAGTTGTGCCCGTCATACGAATGGGATGGCCCTGCCCATTAGCTTCAACAACTTTACCTCGCTCAAGGATCCAAACCCATTTGTTGGACGAATGCTCAATGCGGTATTCCACTTCAAAGAAGGGAGTGCGTCCTTGTAGGTGTTCGGCTAACTCGTGCCTAAATCTTTCCCTATCTTCAGGATGAGCATTGTCGTGCAGTAGATGGTGACGGTTCCATTGAGGGACAGGTATATCTGTATGCGTCCGGTAAACCTGTTGTTCTTGGATATTCCAGTCCCACATCCCGTCGCCCGAAGCCCAAAGCGCCAGTTTAAGCCGTTCTTCAGATGCACGAATGCTAGTTTCAAACTCTTGTTGTTGGCGACGTTTTTGTTTGCGCCATTTTACTATCCATATCAGTAGAGTCAGTGTCAGTAGAATATAAAGCGCATAGGCCAATTCGGTGCGATAAAAAGGTGCATTGACGGTTAAATCGACCAAAAGCGTATAGTCACCTTGACGGTTGTATTCAAGTGAGTGGCGCACATGGAGCACGTAGTTGCCTGGATCGATATTAGTGAAGGTGATTTCATTGCCTGTCGGTAAATCGTGCCAATGGTTATCAAATCCTTCGAGGAAATAACTAAAGCGGTTTTTTCCTGTATAGCTAAAATCCAGTGAGGTGATTTCAAAGCTCACTAATTGATCTGCGTAGTTCATTACGATTTTCGGCGGATGACTCAGATCTAAAATCGTCTGTTTTTGGCCGGCAATTTTATATGCGGTGAGTGCTACCTTCGCTTCACCCCTTTTGTCAGGTAGGATTTTAGGGTTAAAGCGATTGATGCCATTAATTCCGCCAAACCAGAGATCGCCATCACTGTCTTTAAGTTTTACACCACCGTTAAATTCCAGTGCCTGTAAGCCTTCCTGTTCGTTGAAATTGATAATTTTGTTATTGGTAGGGTTTAATTTTCCAATACCGGCATTGCTACTGAACCAAATATGATGCTCATCGTCCTCTAGCAGAGCGTAAATCGTATCGCTGGGTAGGCCTTGTTCACGGGTATAATTACTAAAAATGGGCAATAAGGTTTGATACGATAGCCGACTAATGCCACCGTGGGTCGCAAACCAAACATCACCATTATTTGCGACTAAGATATCCCTAATGCGGTTATTGATAATACTGTTTTTGTCATGGGGGTCATGGTAAAAAACGTCGCCATGCCCTGTTTGCATATCTAATTTTACTAGTCCATTGAGCGAACCAATCCACAGAATATTATTATTGGCCCTAAGGGTGAGTAACAGGTTTTGTGTAGGATGAAAATTTTCAATGCCTGTTAGCGAAACAGGCGTAAATTCATCATTTACAGTGGATTTCCGATATAGCGCATGGGATGTCGCTACCCAGAGCCTATTTTGATCATCTAACTCTAGACTGCGGATATAGTTCGCTTCTGCTGAGGTGTCTTTGCTATCTGCAACATTGAGTAGGCTAAATTCACCGTTTGGAGCCAGACGCCCTAGTCCATAGTTACTGGCAAACCAGAGTACGCCTTGCTTATCTTGAATAATCGAGCGCAGAGTGAGGTTTAAGTATTGAGTCCCTAACCCTAATGCCTTGGCAAAAAAAGTGCTGTAGTTTTCATATGTTTTACTATTTCGTGCTAACCGCTTAAGGCCAGCGCCTTCTGTTCCTATCCACAGTGCCTGATCTTGGCTGCGGTAAAGGCTACGGACATTATTGCTCTGTTGAGGTAATTCGGTCGTATATTCAAACAGATGCTGAAAATATTGACGGCGAGTGTTGATCTTATTCAATCCAGAATAACTCGCGCCGAGCCATAGATTGCCAAAAGGATCTTCTAGCAGGGATAAGATATTGTTTTCACTGATACTGTTTGTGCGTTTGGGATCAAATTTATGATAAGTGGCAACGAATTGATCCGCCTCTCTTTCTAATTGTATTAAACCAGCTTCAGGTCCGACGACCCAGAATTGTCCTTGGGATGTTTGAACAAAATCTTTGATATAGGGAATATTATTTTCTGCTTGCCAGATGATAGTCCCTTGTTGAGTGGTCAGATCATAGTGCCAGAGCTGATTACCAAGCGCTAAGCTAATTGCTCGACTTGAATTGGCTTTAATCTGATAAGCAATCACATCCTGCGGCACATTCAGCCGCGTAATCGTATTTGCACTTACAGCAAAGGTTCCATTATCCCTGGTTCCTGCGAGTAAATAGGTGTTATCAACATTGGCAAGACTGGTGATGTAAGGTTCAACACTGGTTCCTAGTGAAACTTGGGTTAAGCGTTTTGTTCTTGTGGAAAAAGAAAACAAGCCACTTTGAGTGCCAATCCACAGTGTATTGCCGACAATATTGAGTTTAGTGACCCTGGGATCGGTGAGACCCTGTTCTATGCCAATGCGTTCAAAGGTGCCTGTTTTTAAATTGAGCCGATTTATACCTTGGCTAAAAGTACCTATCCAAAGATAACCTTGGGCATCTTGGATAATATCCGAGATATAACTTTCTGAAATGCTTTGAGGATCATTAGGGGAGTGGATAAAAAGATTGAAGTTGTAACCGTTATAGCTATGGAGTCCATCTTGAGTGCCAATCCACAGCATGCCAGCACTGTCCATAAATAGGCTGGTGATTGTGTTTTGGTTTAACCCTTCTTCACTGCGGATATGCTCAAATTTAAGCTGTGTGTTTGCCGCATTAAGCGGTAATGCCAAGCCTGCGGGAAGCACCGCAACAAAACTGAGAATGCAGAGCACGCTAACGATTAGTCTAAGGATTGGTTGACTCAAAGCTACCCCTATCATTCCCTACTTTTTCCCCAATTTTGGGAGGTATTATTCACGTTACTTTAGGAATGTCGCGTTAAGAATGAGACTGACGCGATCTCAGTTTTAAAATTAAAATAATGGTTAATTTATTCACAGATTTATATAGCGTAAGGTGTTTTTATCAATATCAGCTGTAACCAACGCAAGTTTAGCATTTTTTACCGAATGCCAACATATTGCAGCTCGCAGGGAAGATAAATAAAAAAAGACCTTGCCGGAAGGGGGAGAAGCAAGGCCTTTGGTTGAACTCTATTGATAGGGTGATATCAATCAACTTGGAGATGCGAATCAGTTGTTAGGATTTATACGGTGGGCACGCGTACAAAACCCTCCATCAGCACTCGGGCGCTGCGGCTCATAATGGCTTTAGTCACTGTCCATTCGCCATCTTGTTGTATGGCCTGTGCGCCGACGCGAAGGGTGCCTGAAGGATGGCCAAAACGTACCGCTTCCTTCTCACCACCGCCTGCAGCGAGATTGACTAAAGTGCCGGGAATCGCCGCCGCGGTACCAATCGCTACGGCGGCCGTGCCCATCATCGCATGGTGCAATTTGCCCATGGATAGGGCACGTACCAGAAGATCGATCTCCTCCGCTGCCACCGCTTTGCCGCTGGATGACACATAGCTTTTGGGCTTAGCCACAAACGCTACCTTTGGCGTGTGTTGGCGTGATGCGGCCTCATCAATATGTGTGATAAGTCCCATACGTACGGCGCCATAAGCACGGATGGTCTCAAACTTGGCAAGAGCGGCATTATCGCTGTTGATATCGTCTTGCAGTTCAGTGCCCGAGTAACCTAAGTCCTCGGCATTGATAAAGATGGTTGGAATACCCGCGTTAATCATGGTGGCATTAAAGCTGCCAATACTAGGTACTTCGAGTACATCCACTAAATTACCCGTTGGGAACATGCTGCCACCATCGCCGTCTTCGTCAGCGGCGGGGTTCATAAATTCGATCTGCACTTCGGCGGCGGGGAAGGTCACGCCATCGAGCTCAAAATCGCCTGTCTCTTGCACCATGCCATCGGTAATCGGCACATGGGCAATAATGGTTTTTGCAATATTGGCCTGCCAAATACGCACGGTGCAGATACCGTTTTGCGGGATGCGCGCAGCATCAATCAGCCCATTGCTGATGGCAAAGGCGCCGACGGCGGCGGTCAAGTTGCCGCAATTACCGCTCCAATCCACAAAGGGTTTGTCGATAGACACTTGGCCAAACAGATAGTCAACATCGTGGTCGACTTGGCTGCTTTTAGACAGAATAACCGTCTTGCTGGTGCTGGAAGTTGCGCCGCCCATACCATCAATCTGTTTACCATAGGGGTCGGGACTGCCAATGACGCGCAGCAGTAGTGCATCACGGGCAGGGCCTGGTACTTGGGCTGCTTCGGGTAAATCTTGCAGACGGAAAAATACCCCTTTGCTAGTGCCACCACGCATATAGGTTGCAGCCACTTTAATCTGGGGCGGGAAAAGTTTATTACTCATGCTATTAACTCCAAGGGGAATAGCGAAAAGGTTCGTGTCGATATAGGCGGCAAGCTTGTCGGCATTGCCGCCTTTTAGCGCGAATCTTACTTTAGATTTGACTCTAAAAAATCCTGCGCAAACCGTTGCAGTACGCCGCCAGCAGAGTAGATAGACACTTCTTCAGCGGTATCTAAACGACAGGTCACAGGCACTTCGACACGCTCACCGTTTTTACGGGTGATGATAACGGTGAGATCTGCACGTGGCGCGATATCACCAACAACATCAAACACCTCGGTGCCATCGATGCCGTAGGTGGCGCGATTCTCGCCCGCTTTGAACTCCAGTGGCAACACGCCCATACCGACTAAGTTTGTGCGGTGAATACGCTCAAAGCCTTCAGCTACAATCGCCTCTACACCCGCTAAGCGCACGCCCTTGGCCGCCCAGTCACGGGATGAACCCTGACCATAGTCGGCACCAGCGATAATAATCAGCGGTTGTTTGCGATCCATATAGGTTTCAATGGCTTCCCACATGCGGGTCACTTGGCCTTCTGGCTCGATACGCGCCAGTGAGCCTTGCTTCACCTTGCCATCGACAATTGCCATCTCGTTTTTGAGTTTAGGGTTGGCGAAGGTCGCGCGCTGGGCCGTTAAGTGGTCGCCCCTGTGGGTCGCGTAGGAGTTAAAGTCTTCCTCTGGCAGGCCCATTTTATGTAGGTATTCGCCCGCCGCGCTGTCCATCATAATCGCATTCGATGGCGATAAATGGTCTGTGGTGATGTTGTCACCTAATACCGCCAGTGGGCGCATGCCCTTGAGGGTGCGCTCGCCCGCTAATGCACCTTCCCAATAAGGTGGGCGGCGGATATAGGTTGATTGTGGACGCCAGTCGTACAGTGGGCTGACCTTATCGCCGTAGTCGACGCTCAAATCAAACATGGGCTCGTAGACTTTGCGGAACTGCTCAGGCTTAACGCTTGCCGCAATCACTGCATCGATTTCAGCATCCGTTGGCCAAATATCGATTAAGCGCACAGGCTTGCCGTCTTTATCGAGGCCTAACACATCCTTCTCGATATCGAAACGAATGGTGCCCGCAATTGCATAGGCCACCACTAACGGTGGCGATGCGAGGAAGGCTTGCTTAGCGTAAGGGTGAATACGGCCGTCGAAGTTACGGTTACCGGATAATACGGCGGTGGCGTAAAGATCGCGGTCGATCACTTCCTGCTGAATCACTGGGTCGAGTGCGCCGCTCATACCGTTACAGGTGGTGCAGGCAAAACCGACAATACCGAAGCCTAATGACTCTAGCTCTGGCAGCAAGTTGGCTTCTTCTAAATAGAGTTGTACCGCCTTAGAGCCGGGGGCGAGTGAGGTTTTCACCCAAGGTTTACGGCTTAAGCCTTTGGCATTGGCGTTACGTGCCAGCAGGCCCGCCGCAATTACGTTGCGTGGGTTACTGGTGTTGGTGCAGCTAGTGATGGCCGCAATAATCACTGCACCATCTGGCATGAGGCCTGGCTCGTTTTCAACCACGCCGCTGATGCCGCGCGCGGCCAACTCTGAAGTCGGAACGCGAGCATGGGGATTCGATGGGCCAGCAATGGTACGCACTACCGATGATAGATCAAAATGCAGGGTGCGTGGGTACTCGGCCTGCTTGAGATCATCGCTCCACAAACCTGTGGTCTTGGCATAGGTTTCAACCAGCTTCACTTGCTCGTCGCTACGACCCGTCAGGGTTAAGTAGTCCAGCGTCTGTTGGTCGATATAGAACATGGCGGCGGTTGCGCCAAATTCTGGCGTCATGTTAGAGATAGTCGCGCGATCGCCAAGTGTTAAAGCCTCTGCGCCTTCGCCGAAGAACTCAAGGTAAGAAGAAACCACTTTTTCCTTACGCAGGAATTCGGTCAAGGCTAAAACGATATCGGTAGCGGTGATGCCCGGCTGAGGTTTGCCTGTGAGCTCAACGCCGATAATGTCGGGTAGACGCATGTATGAGGCGCGGCCCAGCATCACGCTTTCGGCCTCAAGTCCACCCACACCGATAGCGATAACGCCCAGCGCATCCACGTGTGGCGTGTGACTGTCGGTGCCCACTAAGGTATCGGGGAATGCCACGCCATCACGGGCATGCACCACGGGTGACATACGCTCCAGGTTGATTTGGTGCATGATGCCGTTACCCTGCGGGATCACATCGATGTTTTTAAAGGCTTTTTGCGTCCAGTTGATAAAGTGAAATCTGTCTTCGTTGCGTCTGTCTTCGATGGCGCGGTTTTTGGCGAAGGCATCTTTATCGAAACCACCGAATTCCACTGCCAGTGAGTGGTCAACAATCAGCTGAGTTGGAACCACAGGGTTAACCTGGGCAGGATCGCCACCCTTAGCGGCAATTGCATCACGCAGACCTGCAAGGTCTACCAGCGCGGTTTGGCCTAAAATATCGTGGCACACCACGCGGGCTGGGAACCATGGGAAATCCAGTTCCTGTTTTGATTCAATAATTTGTTTTAGCGAGTCTGTGAGTGCTTCTGGCTCGCAGCGACGCACTAAGTTTTCCGCTAACACGCGCGAGGTGTAAGGCAATTTCGCATAGGCGCCGGGGGCAATGGCTTCAATGGCTTCGCGGGTATCGAAATAGTCGAGTGCTGTGCCGGGTAAAGGCTTGCGATATTGGGTGTTCATAACAGTGCTCATAACATCATCCATTTCGGAAAATGAAGTCGGCGCGAGACGCACCTTGAGTGAAGTCTCGCGCTAAGTGTGGTCAGTTTTGCTTAACGGTTGGCAATGGGTACCACTTTGCGTGGTGATACACCCACATAGTCGGCACTTGGACGAATAATGCGGTTGTTTGAACGCTGCTCCATCACATGTGCTGCCCAACCCGTTACCCGTGAACAAACGAAGATTGGGGTAAATAACTTGGTTGGAATGCCCATGAAGTGGTAGGCACTGGCGTGGAAGAAGTCAGCGTTACAGAAGAGTTTTTTCTGTTCCCACATCAGGGCTTCACAGGCAACAGATACGCGGTAGAGGCGATCATCGCCGTAATCGGCGGCCAGCTTTTCAGACCATTCTTTGATGATGGCGTTACGTGGGTCTGACTCACGGTAGATGGCGTGACCAAAGCCCATGATCTTCTCTTTACGCTCGAGTTTACCCATCAATACATCGCGGGCATCGGCTTCGTCTTTCATATCTTGGATCAGTTCCATCGCCGCTTCGTTGGCACCACCGTGTAGCGGACCACGCAGTGAGCCGATAGCACCAGTCACGCAGGAATGCATGTCCGACAGAGTCGATGCACATACGCGGGCGGTAAAGGTTGAGGCGTTAAACTCATGCTCTGCATACAGAATTAAGGATACGTCCATCACCTTAGCGTGCAGTGCCGATGGCGCTTTGCCATGCAGCAGGTGCAGGAAGTGAGCACCGATTTGCTCGTCGTTGGTTTCGGTGTCGATGCGTACGCCATCGTGGCTAAAGCGATACCAGTAGCAGATGATCGATGGGAAAGCCGCCAGTAAACGATCGGCGATTTGGCTTTGCTCGCTAAAGCTGTGCTCGGCTTCGAGGTTACCCAGCATAGAACAACCAGTACGCATCACATCCATTGGATGAGCGTCGGCAGGGATGCGCTCTAAGACTTCTTTTAATGCCTGTGGCAGGCCGCGCATGCCCTTAAGTTTGGTCTTATAGGCTTCGAGTTGTGCTGTGGTTGGCAGTTCACCGTAGAGGATGAGGTGAGCGACTTCTTCGAAGGTGGCGTTTTCAGCCAGATCTTTCACATCATAACCGCGGTAGGTCAGGCCGCTGCCCGATACACCTACAGTACTTAGTGCAGTCTCACCCGCGCTCTGGCCACGTAATCCAGCACCACTTAATTTTTTTGCGTCTGACATAATTCTTCCCTTCCGTTAACGCTATGGTTATTGCAGACAGGCTCAATATTAGCCGTCTACCTTTTTGGTTAAAGCTGCATAAATGTTGACTAAATACAGAGTTTTAGCCTTATGTAGGGTTGCAGCATATCGGTGATGCATGAGCCGTTATTTGAGGTCACGGCTCGCGCATCTGGGTATCAGTAACAACGCGAAGCCTAAGCTTCTACTGACGTCCATGGTCTGTACTTATCTTTTACTTATCTTGGCTAAATAATTGATCTAACTTGTCTTCAAAGGCGTGGTAGCCCAAGTACTTATACAAATCCGTACGGGTCTGCATAGTGTCTAAGACATTGCGTTGATGACCATCATTCATCAGCGCTTGCATCACTTTCAGTGCGGCTTGGTTAGCGGCGCGGAAAGTGCCGAGTGGGTAAAGCACCATGTCGGCACCCGCCTGTGCGAGTTCTTCTTTATTGAACAATTGGGTTTGGCCAAATTCGGTCATGTTCGCCAGGATCGGCGCCTTAACCTGGGCCTTGAAGTGACGGTATTGGTCCAGCTCAGTTAAGGCTTCGGCGAAAATCATATCGGCACCCGCGGCGATATAGGCTTTTGCGCGTTCGATACCCGCTTCTAAACCTTCAACGGCAACCGCATCGGTGCGCGCCATGATCACAAAGTTAGGATCAGTGCGGGCATCGACGGCGGCCTTGATACGGTCAACCATTTCCTCGGTACTGACGACCGCTTTGTTGGGTCTGTGGCCACAACGCTTTTGCGACACTTGGTCTTCCATGTGCACGGCAGCTACACCGATTTTCTCAAACTCTTTAATGGTGCGGGCGATGTTGAAGGCGCCGCCCCAACCGGTGTCGATATCGACCAGCAGTGGCAGTTGAGTTGCCGAGGTGATACGACCTGCATCGATTAGCACATCGTTCATCGAGGTCATGCCTAAATCCGGCAAACCGTAGGAGGCGTTTGCGACGCCTGCGCCCGACAGATACAGGGCTTGGAAACCAGTTTGCTCCGCCATCAAGGCGAAATACGCATTGGTGGTGCCAACGATTTGTAAGGGTTTTGAGTTAGCAAGAGCTTGGCGAAAACGTAATCCTGCGCTTTGGGTCATGGTCTTGTCCTTATCCAATTAAAAAGTACTGAATGATCAGTATTCGATGCTTATGGGCTGCGACTTAGCTGATATTGGCTAAGGTTTCTTTCGCGGCGGCGTTAGCTTGTAATTCAATCAAGCGTAATTCGGTATTTTTACGGCCTTGCTCAATATGGCGACGCATCAACAGGCTAGCGAGTTCACCATCACGCTGGGCAATGGCTTCGACTATGCGTCTGTGTTCGGCAATGGCTTTTACTGGGCGGTTCTTATTGGTGCACTGATAGCGATACATCCGCAGCAGATGATAAAGCCCGCCAATTAAGGTTTCTTGCAGATGTTTATTGCCGCTGGCTTGGATGATTTGATAGTGGAAGTCGACATCACCTTCCTCTTGGAAATAGGTATCGCCATTGGCCAGCGCGGTTTCTTGCACCGCGAGTAAGTCTTCTAACTTGGCTAATTGTTCTGGAGTAATACGGCTAGCGGCGAGTTCGCAGGCCATGCCTTCGAGCACGCTACGTAATTGATATAAATCGTTTAACTCGCTCACTGTGAGTTGAGCGACTCGAGCTCCGACATGGGGCGCACGGACTACGAGACGTTGTCTTTCTAAGGTTTGCAGCGCTTCACGGGTCGGGCCTCGGCTGATGCCATATTTTTCGGCGAGGGCTTGCTCGTTGATCTTACAGCCTGCAGGCAGTTCACCCTTGATGATGCTGGTTTGTATTTGCACCAAAATTTGATCGGCTAAAGTGGTCGACGATTTTTCGCTGGCGAGGGATTTCACCTTATTCGTTGGGCTCGTCGAGGCATGGGCCACTGAGCTTTGGGTGTCATCTATGGGGAATATGGTCTCTTGCTTCAACATACTGCGCATCACTCGTTGATTGCTGGATTGTCGACAATGGGTAAAAAATAGTCCCGTTAAATGCCATTGTCAACAATATGTTTGCTTAGACGTAAGTCTATACTTCTGCCGATTTAAGTTTTAATTGCTGTATTTGTTGGTTATTTTGTGTTTTCGTTGATTTTGATAATTTTATCTTCTCTATTATTTAATGGGTAATTGTCGACAATTTTGGTGTTGAGTGATGTCAGATGGTGCGATCAAGCACAGCTTTTACCCCATTGCGACTTATTGAGTACAATGCAGAGAAAGTATTGGTCGGCACTCACAGGGTGAAGGTATAGAGGGGCAAGATGGAGAAAATCCTCATTAGCAGTTGTTTGCTTGGGCAGGCGGTGCGTTATGACGGCGGTCATAATCTGCTGCAAGACGAGTGGATGCAGCGATGGCAGCGAGAAGGGCAGATAGTGGCGTTTTGTCCTGAATGCGCGGGCGGATTACCCACACCAAGGCCTGCGGCCGAGCGTGTTGGCGAGCTAGTGCTAACAGCGCAGGGTGAAGATGTAACAGCGGCTTTTAGGTTGGGAGCACAAAAGGCGCTTGCTTTGGCTCAGGAGCAAGGCATTAAGATAGCGATTTTAAAGGCGCGTAGTCCTTCCTGCGGCAATCAGCACATTTATAATGGCAGTTTCAGTAAGCATTTAATTGCAGGGCGGGGAATGACGGCCGAACTTCTGCTAGCGGCAGGTATGAGTGTGTTTAATGAAACGGAATTAGCAGAAGCGGCAATGAGGCTGGCACAGCTAGAAGTGGAATAAGCGGGCTAGGTCAGCCTAACCCGCTATCGACTCACTTACGTTAGTGAAGCTGTGTGTGGGTGCTGGTGGCACTATCCGTTAGCTGCTGATGTTGCTGCAAGAGTGCAGCAATTTGATCATCTTTTTCCGCCCAAACTTGGTTTAACCAACGCTGAAACTCGACCCGATATTCCGATTCTGAAAAGTAGCGCGTAGCGTCGACTTGCGGTACTGGCAAGGCGCGCACCCGTACAATAATCTTGCGTACTTTGCCGTTCATTACGCCAAATAACACATCGTCTGGCGCATCGGGATACACTACCGTCACATCCAGTAGGTTGGTAAATTGCTCACCCATAGCGGAAAGTGTAAAGGCAATACCACCCGCTTTAGGCCGAAGCAAATGACGGTAAGGCGAATCTTGGCGCTGACGCTTATCTTCGGTAAAGCGGCTGCCCTCAACGTAGTTGATAATTGATGTGGGCATATTTTTAAACTTCTCACAGGCACGGCGAGTGGTTGCTAAATCTTTACCCTTAAGTTTCGGATTTTTCTTGAGTTTTGCCGGGCTGGTTCTGTCCATAAAAGGCATGTCGAGCGCCCAGCAACCTAGGCCCATAATGGGGACATAGATCAGCTCTTTTTTGAGGAAGAATTTCAACATGGGGATATGGTTACGCAGCAGGTAAGTCTGCGCAGCAATATCAAAGCCACTGAGGTGGTTACTGATTAGCAAGTACCAGCTGTTTTTATTGAGCCCTTCAAGTCCTTCAACATCCCACTCGATTTTGGCAATCAAATACAAAATGCCACCATTGCAGGTTGCCCATGCCCACATAAAACGATTCATCAGTCCGGTCACTGCATTGCGTGCGCCTTGAGCTGGCATCAACATTTTCACTAAACCACCAAGGCAAACCAAGGTTCCCCAAAGGGCGGTGTTAATGATCAGCAGGCTCAGACTGAGAATAAACAGCACTGGGCCGGGGAGAAAATTCAACATAGAGGTTTTACCTTACTTCTTGGTCCGCTTGCCCTGCCAATTGGCTGATCACTTGATCTTTAGCGAGCCAAAGTTCATTCAATTGTTCTTGGAAGCTAATTTTAAACTCGCGATCATTCATATAATCGCCACGCATATCCGGCGAAATATCCTTCACTGTTATGTGTACTTTAACCTTTGGCAGCTTGCCTGTCAGGTAGTCCCAATAGCTAGGAATGCTATCTGGATAGTAAATCGTGACATCGACTAGCTTGTGGATCTGTTCTCCCATGGCGGATAGCGCAAAGGCCATGCCGCCCGCTTTAGGTTTTAACAGATGTTGGAACTGTGAGTTTTGTTTTTTATGTTTGGCCTTAGTAAAGCGTGTTCCTTCGACAAAGTTCATCACACTCACTGGCTTAGTCTTAAACTTTGCGCAGGCTTTACGGGTGATCTCGATATCTTTGCCCTTGAGTTTTGGGTTCTTTTTAAGTTGTGCTGTGCTATAGCGGCGCATAAAAGGAAAATCTAATGCCCACCATGCTAGCCCTAACACGGGCACATAAATCAGTTCTTGTTTCAGGAAGAATTTCAAAAACGGGATTCGGCGATTAAATACGCGCTGCAGGATCAAAATATCGACCCAAGACTGATGATTAGCGATCACCATATACCATTCTTTGGTAGAAAATTGGCTATCGCCCGAGAGCTCAATTTGCACTGGGTGCAGCACACGTTCAATCACCCCATTGACGCTTATCCAAGCGCTGGCGCAAAAGTCGAGAAAATAGCTCGTCGCCGTTCTCAACACAGGCAAAGGAATAAGTTTAATGAAGCTGCCCAGAACAATGGGTACAACCCAAAACAGCGTATTCACGACATAGCCTAAGAAAGCTATGCACCCTTTTAATTGTGAAAACAACGTCCCCATTGGCGCCCCCTGATAAAAATTGGAGGCCTATGTTACTCGGTGTCGGCGTTTGGCTCAATCTTAGGGCGGCTGGTCGGGGCATTTGTTAATATTTCGAGTCTCAATACTGTTGGGATAAACGGGCCAATAATTTATCCATAGCCCGATAACCTAAGGCTTGGGCGAGGTGGCGCCTTTCGGTATTGGGGGCCTGCTCAAGGTCGGCAATGGTGCGGGCAACCCGTTGAATACGATGAAAGCTGCGCACGGATAATCCTAACTTGACGACACTCTGTTCTAAAAAAACTAGGTCAGCATCATTGATACCACTAAATTGCTTAAGTTGTTTACCTGATAGTTCGCTGTTTAGCACGCCCGCTCTGGCGAGTTGAATATCGCGGGCGCATTTTACTCGTTTGGCGATTTGATGGCTGGTTTCGCCTTGCGTCGACTGTTGCGTTAGGGTGCCTGCGGGGAGTTTGGGGACTTCGATGGTGAGATCAAATCTATCTATAAACGGGCCAGAGAGTCTGGCGAGATAGCGCTGGATTTGATCGGGTGTAGCTCGATTGGGGCCGTCGATATCGCCGCTCGGGCTGGGGTTCATGGCGGCGATCAATTGAAAGCGGCTTAAAAAGGTCAGTTTTGCCGCCGCGCGGGAGATCACCACTTCACCTGTTTCCATCGGTTCACGCAAACAGTCGAGCACTTTTCTTGGAAATTCAGCGACTTCATCCAGAAATAATACTCCGCGATGGGCCAATGAAATTTCGCCAGGCTTAGGAATACTGCCACCTCCGACTAAGGAAATT
Organism: Shewanella sp. DNRA4; assembly: GCF_012843185.1. Lineage (NCBI taxonomy): Bacteria > Pseudomonadati > Pseudomonadota > Gammaproteobacteria > Alteromonadales > Shewanellaceae > Shewanella > Shewanella sp. DNRA4. The sequence goes on along the minus strand of NZ_JABAIP010000006.1, from coordinate 203,747 downwards.
GAGGAGCAAGTATGGTGCGGCGCGCGAAATGGTCGCTTAAGAAAGTCCTGCGGTTTGATATTGATGCCCGCGACGGAATGAATTGCAGCCACTTCTAAGGCTTCTTCATAATTGAGTGCAGGTAATAGCGCCATCATGCGGCTGGCTAGCATGGTTTTGCCAGTACCCGGCGGGCCTAGCATTAATAGGTTATGGTTGCCTGCAGCGGCGATTTCAAGTGCTTGTTTAGCTTGGTATTGACCTATCACCTCGCTAAGGCAAGGCGTGGACTGCGCCGGCTCATCCGAGATCCATTCGAGCTGCTGCTCCAGCATGGGGAGTGGCGCTTGTCCATGGAGAAACGCCGCTAAACTTTGCAAATGGGAGCCAAAGTAGACCTTAGGATAACCAACTAACTCGGCATCGTGGCGATTATCGAGTGGCAGAATTAACTGATTATTATGGCGTTTAGCCGCAATGATTGCTGGTAGCAATCCTTGGCAGTGGCGGATTTGCCCTGAGAGGGCAAGTTCGCCGACAAATTCGGTATCCTTAAGGCTTGTGTGGGGGATTTGCTCTGAAGCAGCCAAAATGCCGATGGCGATAGGTAAATCGTAGCGGCCGCCTTGCTTGGGTAAATCCGCAGGCGCGAGATTAACGGTTATTCGCCGCATCGGAAACTCGAACCCCGCATTGATCAAGGCGCTGCGTACCCGCTCGCGGGCTTCTTTGACAGAGGCTTCTGGCAAACCCACCAGATTAAAAGCCGGCAGGCCATTACTGAGATGCACTTCAACCGTGACTTCGGGTGCTTCAACTCCACAACTGGCTCGGGTATGTACGCAGGCTATCGCCATAAACAAATCCTTTTGTTGATCTTTTGAGCAGAGTTTGAGTGTAGCAGTAATTAACGCAAGGAGTTTTCTATCGCCTAGGTTGTTGCTTGTCTCATGAGTAAGTCCTTTGCTCTGAGTTTGCGGTTCCTGTAATAGCTTTGGCAATTTGCCATATTGGACGATAGCAAATAGTTGATAGAAATGATAAAAAGCCAATATTGGAGTCGTGAGGTCAATATGGATATGTTATTAGCAGAAAATTCCCCCATTCGTCGGCAGTTGCTCAAGCAAAAGCTGGCACAGTTTAAAGACCCCAACCTTGCCAACGTGCTCTCGGCGTTTATTCGCAGTAGTGTCGATCTCTATCCCAGTGCAAGCGAAGACTATAACCAGTTAGGTAACAGCCGATTGGGTGGATTGCCGGATTTACCTGTAGGCATGGATTATCCGGTGACTTTGGTCGGAAGGGAGGAGATGCTGGATGCTTACGCTGAGGAATTCGACCATACTCGCGAGTATATCGAGGAGCATTATGGGTGGTCGCAAGATTGGGACTGGGACGAGGCGGCGCAGGCCTTCCGTGTACCCATGCAATTTATTGCACAAATCAATTGTAGCGACCTGAAGGCGTTTCAATCTTATTTGCCCCGAGAAGGGCGATTGTTGTTCTTTTTGGAGCGCTGGCGATTCTCGGAAATGCTTCGCGGCCATGTTTATTATGTCGCTGAAGATCAGCAACTGAACTCTGGGAAAGCGATTGCCGAACTTAAGTTCGACGATGCGGTATGTGCAAACTATGAGTATGAAGAGGCTTATCAACTTCAGGGAGTTGCCAGCATTAAGATGATAGCCCCTGACATGATTAATAGTGACAACCCGCATTTAGTAAAGTTAGCCAAGGCACGTTTACAAGCGCTACCAGAACCGCAACAAGCCATGGTGCTGGAGGCCATAGAGGTTGTGGATGATGAATTGGTACCAGAGTGGCAAGATCAGCTCTATTTCTTTGATCTAATCAAAATGAATAAACACGGGTTAATCCCCGGTCAGATTTTCACTCAAGCACAATGGTCTGCGCTACCCGAGTGGCAGTCATCTAACTTGCAGGCATTGCTCGTCCCCGAGCAGCCGCTGCCGTATTACGATGGTATCGCTAGCATTAATGGCCATGGTGATAGCCGCTATAAAGCCCCCGAACTCCACGCTGCGGCAGAGTTAGGCGGTAATGCCGAAGATTATCTGGTGCTGTTCAAAGCCGTCTATAGTGAGCACTCAATGCAGTTGAATTTTATTATCCACCGAGACGATCTCGCATTGGGTAAATTCGAGCGCATTTACTGCATTTATGACAACTAGCTGAGCTATAACCAACCTTTTTGTTTGGCAATGCGGGCGGCATCGATTCGGTTGCTCGCATTGAGTTTGGCAATGGCTTCGGATAAATAGTTACGTACCGTGCCTTCGGCAATAAACAGCATCTCGGCTATCTCTGCGGTGGATTTGCCTTCACTGGCAAAACGTAGGGCGCGGCGTTCTTTATCATTGAGGGGGTCGACATCGCCAATTGCCATCATGGCTAACTCAGGATCGATAACGCGTTTACCCGCCATCACTTGTTGAATTGAACTGACGAGGGTTTCTGAGGGCGCATCTTTTAGCAAAAATCCACCGACACCCGCTTCGATAGCGCGTTTAATGTAACCCGCGCGGCCAAAAGTTGTGATCACCACCACTTTGGTTTGGCTATGTTGCTCCTTTAGCCAAGCGGCTAGCTCCAAACCTGTTCGTCCCGGCATTTCAATATCCGTCAGTAACAGGTCAAAATGCTGCTGTTTGAGGAGGCTTAACGCTTCGTCGCCATCACTGGCCTGAGTAATAGTAAAACCGCCAGCAAGGGTTAGCAGTGCCGCTAGTGCGCCGCGCACCATGGCTTGATCTTCTGCCAATAGAATCTTCATTAATCTGTTGCTCCCTGCAAAGGTAAAGTAACGCTAAAGGCATATCCCTGCTCAAGATTATAGCGTAAATGACCTCCGAGGCTATCGAGACGTTCACGGATACCTGTTAGCCCATTTCCTTCGATAAAAGGTCTTGCTAAGGCATTATCTTTAACCTCGACATTAAGGGTATTTGCCTGCTCACTAAATTGAATGCTGCATTGGCTCGCGTTGCTGTGGCGCAAAATATTATTCACGAGTTCAGTTAAAATCAGCACAAGTTGGCTTTCTGTTCTGGCGGGCAGTTTTGGTAATTCACCAATTAACTCAACGTAGATGCCTTTGTCCCTGAGTGAATGACATAGCTGGGTGATGCAACTTGCTAAGCCTTTGTGTTTATAGTCTGAGATGGTATGCCTTATTTGGCTCAAGCTTTCCCGCGCAATTTGTCCTAGCTCTTGTAGTTGAGTCGTTGCAAGTTGATATTCTTGTTTCGCCAGTAGTTTTTCGGCCAATTCAGCCTTTAGCGCAATCGATGACAAACTGTGCCCCATAATATCGTGCAAGTCTCTGGCGATACGCTCCCGTTCAACCATAGTGGCTAAGGTGCTGATCTCTTTGGCGCTTTGTCGCTCCTTCAATCTATGCTGGTAACGTCTTCGCTCTGCTTTACCGAGCATACCAACCCCTAATACTAAGGCTGAGCCGTACATTGGAAAATAGTAGCTATTGAATTGACTAACGTAGTTGAGCAAGAACAGTGTAACGAGTATCCCGAGCCAGCATAACAAGCTAACTCTAAAGGAATAAAAGAAACCAATAAAGAAACTGGCAAAGGTAAAGAGTGAGATGGACCCGGGATTAATAGGGGTAATGGCTATAGCAAGTACTAACATGCCGATAATAGGCCGATGGGCGCTGCGGAAATTACTGCGATAGGTCCCAAAATAGCAGTAAATAAAGGGAACCAGCACGGCTAAAATTAAGATAATTTGCCAGCTAGGATAAGGCGTAATAAACAGCGGTATCAGATAAAACGCGAGGTTTATTAAGTACACCCATGCGAGCTTTCGTTCAAGTTGTAGGGGGTTATTTGTCATATCGCTTCGCCTAAGATCCATTTTGCGGCTGCTGAGAGTAGGATTGGCCGTAAACATTAGCCAATCCTTTCGCCTTTTCTGGGGTTATTTTGCACTTATTTGCTGATTTTTCTGAAGTAAAAACTTAGCCCAACCATAATCTTTTTCCACTTGCAGTGCCTGTTGCCAATCTTCCATCGCGCCTTGGATATCCCCCAATTCTTGTTTGGCCAGTCCGCGCCAAGTGTAAGCTTCGGCCTCACCCCAGCAAATGTTCTCGCAAGGTTGATTAAATCGCTCAATGGCGCTGCTGGCGAGCGTCTTGGCAACTTGCATGCTGCCCCCAAACATTGCTGGCGTATTATAGGCGGCAATCGCTTTCACTAATGCGACCCGCGGATTAAGCGGTGCCAGCTGTTCGGCCTGAGCAATGGCGTTAGCTGATTTGATCCCAAGCTCAGCGCCTTTGCTGTTATCCAAGGCGATTTGCATACCATACACGGATGATAATAGTGCTAGGGATTCGGCATCGGCTTGACTATTGGTTAAGATTTCTAAGCTCGCTTGAGCCGAAGCTAAGGCATTATCTGCTATGGTTTTTTGTCCCATCACATTGGCGCTGATGGCTAAACGATAGTTGGCATAAGCCGCCTCGTAATCTTGAGTGGCAGTGCTGAGCTGTTGCAATTTATCAATATTCAGTGTGTTAGCCGCTTTGTCTGCCTCAGCGATATTGGGGCTAGAGTTCGAAGCCGCGAACGCTGGCACGCAGGCGAGGGCAAGGCTTGATAGCAGTAAAAGTGTTTTCATGGTATTTCCTTATTGAAGAGATTGCCCATTGCTTGGGTACGGCTTCATTATCAGAAATCCCTCGACACGATTGCAGGCACAAAGGTCATCAATTAGGCATGACATATGTCATTCTTTAATGGCTACATAGCAAAACACCGGAGTGGCTCCGGTGTTTTAGTAAGCGAAGGTGAACGCGTAAATCGTTAGACTACCGCTTGGCTGCTAGCTTGGTTAACGAGGTAAACCATGTAGCCTAAGTAAGCGATAAGCAGCGTGGCACCTTCGCGGCGACCAATTCGTAGGCCAGACCAAGCAAAGGGTAAAAGGATTACGGCTAACGCTAGCATGACAATAAAGTCTAAGGGTTGGAAACCAAGCCCAGATACAGGATAAACGACGGCGGTCACGCCAAGAATACCTAATATATTAAATATATTTGACCCAACGATATTACCAATAGCAATATCGCTTTCGCCTTTGAGTGCCGCTAAAACCGAGGTCACTAGCTCTGGCATGCTGGTACCGATAGCGACAATAGTCAGGCCGATAATGACTTCACTAACACCAAATACTTTGGCTAAATCAACAGCGCCATTCACAAATAAAATGCCACCGCCGACTAACATTCCGATGCCGACAATAATAAACGCGATTGAAAGCAATGGATTTTTAGGACCTTCTTCAATCACTTCACCATCGGCATCAGTAGTATTTTTGGCGCTGAAATAGCTGAAAACCAAGTAGCCGACAAGGAGTGATAATAAAATGATGCCGTCAATCAGGCTGAGTTCGCCATCTAGCAATAATCCCCAAAACAGCATAGAAGCGAGGATCATCAGTGGAATATCCCGTTTTACCATCTGCGATTGAACTTGGATCGGGCGAATAAGCGCAGTAATTGCCAAAATTAAGCCAATGTTGGCGATGTTAGAGCCAATCACGTTACCCAGTGCAATGCCGCTATTGCCTGCCAAGGCTGACTTTACGCTTACCGCAAGCTCTGGTGCGCTGGTACCGAAAGCCACAATCGTTAAGCCGATCACCAGCGGCGTAATCCCAAGACGAAGTGCAATGGAGCTTGCGCCACGGACTAAGGCCTCTGCGCCTAAGGTTAAAATAATAAAGCCGCCGATAATTGAAAGTGCAATAAGCATTTTGGACTCTGTTAAACCTGATTGAGTGAATTAATTTAAGGTGTATCACCTTACGCTGATAGGCGCACATGATACGTGTTTTTAATTTGCTTTGACAGAATATGTCATAAAAAAGCACGCCGAAGAGCGTGCTTTAATCATAACGGTGCGCTTTGACGTTATTTTGCGACTAACTCATCTTCCCAGCGTACTTGAGCACCACGGATCCCGTCCACCCTTTCGCTAAAGGCTTTCTCAAGCACGTGGCGCTTGATCTTCAGTGTGGGGGTTAATACATCGTTTTCGATGGTCCAAGGTTCACTCACCACCACAATGGCATCCACATGTTCGTGGGATTCTAAATGTGGATTCACACTATCGAGTGTCGCTTTAAGGGAAGCGCGTACTTCTTCACGGGCTTGTAGGTTAGCTCCCTCAGAGAGTTGCACTAGGGCTACAGGGTGCGGCAAACCAGAGCCAATAACACAAATCAGCTCCACATGGGGATCCTGCGCGAGCTTACGCTCAATGGGCACTGGGGCGACGTATTTACCTTTGGCGGTTTTAAAGTTGTCCTTCACCCGGCCGGTGATAGTCACACAACCATCGGCATCGATGGCGCAGAGATCGCCGGTATGGAAGAAACCATCAGCATCGAAGGCCGCCGCGGTGGCTTCAGGTTGCAGATAATAGGCGGTCATTAGGCCTGGGCTCTTAATGAGTAGCTCGCCATCTTCACCTTGGCGGATTTGGCAATCCTGCACGGGTTTACCCACAGTGCCGATTTTACGCGCATCGAAAGGGTAGTTGATGATGGAGTAAGCACAGTTTTCTGTCATGCCCCAAGCCTCACAAATATCCAGCCCAATACTGTGATACCAGTGGATGAGTGAGGGTGGAATAGGCGCTGAGCCAGAGCCGAGTAAACGGCAATGGTTGAGTCCTAAGCCCTTATGGATCTTGTGTTTTACTAGGCTGCTAATCAGTGGAATTTTTAGCAATAGATTGAGTTTGCCAACACCAATCTTGTCGATAATGTTCTTTTGGAACAGGCTCCACAGGCGTGGAACGGAGAAAAACACCGTTGGTTTAGCGCGCTGCACATCCGCAACGAAGGAGTCTAAGCTTTCGACGAAGGCGACTGTGCTGCCGGAATAAAAGGATGAGCCTTCAATCGCCACGCGCTCGGTAATATGGGCTAACGGTAAGTAGGACAATAATCTATCTTTACCATCTGTACGTAGATCGCGCACCACCGCTTGGCAAGTCCAACCATAGCTAGCATAGGTTTGAATCGCACCTTTAGGTTGACCCGTTGAGCCCGAGGTATAAATCAGCGTCATTATCTGATCGGGTTCGGGTAATGGCGCTTCAATCAATGGGTTGCCCATATTGAGCAATTGTTCCCATTGATATTGAGCTGGCATGGTGTCGTAGGGCATGGCGAGACGCAGCAATTCGCCGCCGACACCGGCTTCTTGATCGGCCCAATGATCGAGCTTACCGAGGACAATCGCTTTAGCCCCACTATGCTGCAATACATAGCGAATGGTATCTGGATTCGCAGTCGGATAAATAGGAACGCTGATATAGCCGCCGTGCATCAGGGCGAGGTCGGTGATAAACCATTCGGCACAGTTTTTAGACAGAACGGCAATCTTATCGCCCGGCTCTAAGCCTAAATGACGCAACGCGCCAGCAAGTTGTTGGACTTTTTCTTGTACTTCATTCCAAGTGAAATCAAGGTATTGCCCCTTGATTGGCTGGCGCAAATAAATCTCATCCCCACGCGTATTCGCCCAGTGCGCCAGCATTTCAATTGGCGTCTTAATCGCTTTATCCATAGGCAATTCCCTGTTCTTTATTGTTATTTTCACCCCAACATAGGTGCCCAGTATGGCGAGTTTTGTGAGGCCGCGCAAATAGTTTGCAAGATTGTAAAATCACTAAATCTGCAAAACAGCCTAATGGGCGAGTATGAAATGAAAATGAACTTAATCACAGGTCAGAGCAGGAGCCGCAGGGCGCATTAGGCAATAAAAAAGGCGCCTAAGCGCCTTTCATATCGGTTGAAGCTTACAGCTCCATCACGCCATCCATTTCGACTTGCGAATCTTTGGGTAACTGCTTCACGCCAATAGCGGCGCGAGCTGGGTAAGGCTGGCTGAAGTAACGGCTCATGATTTCGTTCACTTTTGCGAAGTGGCTTAAATCCGTCAGGAAGATATTGAGCTTAACGATATCGTTGATTGTGCCGCCGGCTGCGGTACAAACGGCCGTTAAGTTTTCAAACACTTGCACAACTTGCGCCTCAAAATCATCGCTCACGATTTGCATTGTGCTTGGCACCAGTGGGATTTGGCCGGATAAATATACTGTGTTGCCGACTTTAACCGCTTGAGAATAAGTGCCAATTGCCGCTGGGGCGTTTTCGGTCGCGATAATGATTTTTTCTGCCATGACGCTCTCTCTAAAGTAATGATCAACGATTACGGGATGTACGCAACACCTCGGGCAGTACCCTGATACGGCGCATCACGTTAGCTAAATGGATCCTGTCCTTCACCGAAATTCGCAGGTTAATCAAGTAAACGCGGCCATCGCGCTCTTCGGTGCTAAGGTTGTGAATGTTCGAGCCCTCGGCGGCGATAATCGAGGTGATCTTCGCCAGCGCGCCTTGGTGGTTAACAATTTCCACCCGCAGATTGGCTTGATACTCGACGCCTTCGACATTGTCCCACTGTACGGGAATGTATTTATCTGGCTCGCCTTGGTAACCGCGAATGTTAGCGCAGTTTTCCATGTGGACGACTAAGCCTTTACCTTGGCTCACGTGGGCTATCACCGCATCACCTGGGATGGGGCGGCAGCAGTTGGCGAAGGTCACTAACATGCCTTCGGCGCCGCGGATTGGCATCAGGTGAGAATCGCGGCTCTCTTGATTCTCTAAATTATCGCCAATCAAACGTTGGGCGATGACTATGCTCATGGCATTGCCAAGGCCGATGTCGGCGAGTAAGGAATTTAAATTGGCGTGCTTAGTATCGCGCACAACTTTATCAATCTGCTCGGCAGGAATGCTATCGAGTTTGGTTTTACCTAGCGCATGGTTAAGCAAACGGCGGCCAAGGGCGATAGCATCGTCTGCTTTTAGGCTCTTGAGCACTTGGCGGATTTTGGCGCGGGCTTTACCCGTCACTACAAAGTTAAGCCAAGCGGCATTCGGACGCGCGCCTTTAGCGGTAATGATCTCAACGGTTTGGCCGGAGATTAATGGCTGGCTTAACGGATAAGCTTGGCGGTTAACGCGGGCGCCGACACAGGTGTTACCCACATCGGTGTGGACTTCATAGGCAAAGTCGACGGCGGTGGCGTTAACCGGTAATTCTAAAATGCGACCTTCGGGGGTAAACACGTAAATCTCTTCGGGGAAGAGTTCGGTTTTGACGTTTTCCACGAATTCGAAGGAGGTGCTGGCGCTCTGTTGCAGTTCCAGCAAGCTTTGCATCCACTTACGGGCACGCACTTGCGTGGTGGTGCCTTGACCATCGGCACCGCCTTTGTAAGCCCAGTGGGCCGCAACCCCTTTATCGGCCATTTGATCCATATCTTCGGTACGAATTTGGATCTCGACGGGTACGCCGTGGGGGCCGAATAACGAGGTATGTAACGACTGATAGCCGTTGGCTTTGGGGATAGCAATATAATCTTTAAAGCGACCTGGACGTGGTTTATACAGGCCATGCATCGCACCGAGCACGCGATAACACGTATCGATGGAGTCGACAATTACGCGGAAGGCATAGATATCCATGACTTCTTGAAATTGCAGCTCTTTACTCTGCATCTTGTTATAGATGGAGTAGAGGTTTTTTTCGCGGCCTTTGACTTTGCCCTTAATGCCCGCATCGTTTAAGCGGGTGAGTACCGCGGCCTCAATACCTTGAATGAGCTCTTTACGGTTGCCTCGAGCCGCTTTTACCACTTCCCTTAGTACCCGATAGCGCATCGGATAGTAGGCTTGAAAACCTAAATCCTCTAACTCAGTCTTGATATTGTGAATACCGAGTCGGTTGGCAATGGGGGCGTAAATCTCTAAGGTTTCGCGGGCAATACGACGGCGTTTGTCAGGACGCAGTGCGCCTAAGGTGCGCATGTTGTGGGTGCGGTCGGCAAGCTTGATGAGAATAACGCGGATATCCTGCGTCATCGCCATCATCATTTTGCGAAAGTTTTCTGCTTGAGCTTCTTTCTTATCGCGAAATTTCAGCTTGTCGAGCTTAGACACCCCTTCAACCAATTCAGCCACCGATTCGCCAAATCGCTCGGCTAAATCTTCTTTGGTGACATAGGTATCTTCGATGGTGTCATGCAGCAATGCCGCCATCAGCGTCTCATGGTCGAGACGCATTTCGGCGAGGATGCGGGCAACCGCAACCGGATGGGTAATATAAGGTTCGCCGCTAGTGCGCATTTGCCCTTCATGGGCATCACGCGCAACTTGGTAAGCCTGCTTGAGCAATTCTACCTGTTCAGGTTCTAAGTAACCGGAAGCAGACTCCTTTAGACCTTCAAACAGATACAAGTGGCAGCTCTCCTTTACCCAAACAGGTGTGACTCAATCAAACTTATAGTGAACGGCCTTCAGCGATAGCTGCAACAGCTGCGATTTCAGCAGCTTCACGCTCACGCACGGTTTGACGCTCATCAGCATCTAAAGTGTGAGCATTCACTAAACCTAGTTCGATTTCACGCAGGGCGATAACCGTTGGTTTGTCGTTCATCTCTTCAACCATAGGGTCTTTACCCTGCACGGCGATTTGGCGAGCACGACGCGCCGCAACCAGGATCATATCAAAACGGTTGCCGATTTGTTCTACGGCGTCTTCTACAGTTACGCGAGCCATGTGTTGAAACTCCAGTTTATCTAGGGAAAAAATGACGCAAAATTGTACACTATGGCAGTTAGCCTGCCAACAGATCGTTAAGCATATCATTTTGCGCGTGGATCTGACTAGCACCCGTTAAGCGTTGGCTGCGAATGATCGCCCGCAGATCCGCCAGTGCTGTGTCAAAATCGTCATTGACGATAATAAAATCATATTCTTTATAGTGCGACATTTCAGAAACCGCCTGTGCCATACGGCTGGCGATCACATCTTGGCTGTCTTGGCCGCGGCTAGTCAGGCGACGCTCTAGCTCATCCCGTGAGGGTGGCAGAATAAATACGCCCACGGCTTCTGGCATTAAAGCTTTGACTTGCTGTGCACCTTGCCAGTCGATATCGAGGAACACATCAATACCTTGAGTTAAGGTGTGCTCAATCACATGGCGCGAAGTGCCGTAATAATTGCCAAACACTTCGGCCCACTCAAAAAAGGCATTTTGCGCGATCAGTGCTTTAAATTCTTCAACATTAACAAAATGGTAGTGTTGACCATCAACTTCACCTGGGCGTGGCGCGCGGGTGGTGTGCGATACTGAAACCTGCATATCGGCAGGTTTGTCTTTTAATAATGCCGAAATTAGCGAGGATTTACCCGCACCACTTGGCGCTGACACAATAAATAAATTTCCGCGTGCGGTCATGAGCTAAATATCCAGTTGGTTAACACAAGAAGGGCCAAGAAAGCAGAGTATTATACAGATTTTGACCTTAAAAAGGCTAGCTACCAATGGCACTCAATTGGTGGTTTTGTGGTCGACACGAATTCCCTTGGACGATTTTAGCGGTTAAGTGCTAGCTCGAGCTTGCTTGTTTAAAATCTCTACACATCAGCATCGGCGCTAATCGAGGATTTAAGCCTAATTTAGTTTTAGCCTATTAGTATCAGCATTTTTATATGTCTAGCGCCATATTGCACTGACAATTGCAGCTAAATTCGTTACGCTCATGCCTATACGGCATTTAAGGTCGTGTGCGCTTGGATTATTTCACTATAAAGGAAGGGTCGTGCTGTTAAAATCTCTTTTCTGCCTTCACGGGCGTGATTCCCGCCCCCGCTTTGTTGCTATCAGTGTTGGTGTCTATTTAGGCATTTCATTGGCTGTCGCCGCATTTGGGGCGAACTTTTTAATGTATCTTTTAGCGCTAGTGGGCCTACCTTTGCTTGCCCTCACGGCGCTGCGTCGTTTAACTGATGCCGCCAAGCCTAAGGTTTTAGTGGTGGTGTTTATGTTGCCGCTGCTGATTTTACTGGCGCTGTATATTGTGGCTGCGCCACCAGTATTGGCGATATTAGGGTTAGTGTTGGGGGCTGGCGCGACTTTCTGGGGAACCCGTTTGAAGTCGCCAACCATAGTGGATTATCGTTTTGGTTATTATGGACCCGCACTCGATGCGCCTATCTCGCAGGCGATCCCCCGTCGCCGAGTTGAACCTGTGATCACGCCAAAGGCTGCTGCTGCGCAAAATGCGGTGCCTGATGTATCTGCAAATATTCCTGTTGCGGCTTCGGCAGAAGCTTATTCCCAGACAGAGCCAACTATTTCGTCTGCTGTTGCTGAGCCAGAACTTGAGGTGTTGCGCCAAGATGAGCTGCGCTTTGATGCCTTAACCAAGATGACTGCCAATCCAGCGGATTTTGTGGTGCCTGATGCTGTAATTGAAGGGCATGCCGATTTTCATCCCGCTAATCCGAGCCGAGTAGAGCAAACGCGAATCGACCTCGCCGAGGTCGATTTAGCTCAAGTGGATTTGCAGGGAGAGGAATTTAAGCGTGCTCCGCTTGATCCTGCTGAGCACAGTGATGAGCCGGTGTGGCGCTTTGATCCCGATGACGATGCTGAAGTATTTAATGATACCGAGCATGCTGAAGAAGTACGTCGGCGCCGCGCCGAAGCTAAAGAATCCGGTTCTATGACCGAATTGTTTAGGGGCGTTGCGGAGTTTTTCGCCCCTTATCGTCGTTATATTAAGTTGCCTACATTACCTAAGCTGGAACGCCGTTACTGGTTACCCGTTGGCGGCGGTGTGGGCGCTGTGCTGTTAGTCTTGCTGGTGTGGGGATTATGGCCTAATGCTGATGAGTCGCCGGCCGAAGAAGCCGTTCCTTCCGTGCCTTCAGCACCTATTGCTACAAGCGATCGTGTGACCTTAGATCTGCCCGATGGTTTTTCGGTGGCGTTAGAGCAAGATGTGTTAATTATTCGCTGGTTGGGTGAACGCGACAAGCCGCAAAACCTTTGGTCTATTGCCACGGCAAAGGGCGATAAGAGTTGTAGTGCATTAGTGTTTAATAATGGCACCGAATATCGCACTATCACAGTGGATTTGCTGGCTGATTCTGCAACTGAGGCGCGTTTCACGCCGCTGGATACCGCCAGTATCATTACCGATTTAGCCCGCCGTGGCAGCATTGGTTTGTGTGGCTACAAGTTCAGTTTAAAGGGTAGCCAAGCGGTTTTAGAGCCAAATCGCGCCTTTGGAACTTATTTAGCCCGTTAAATAGATAAAAAATCAGCTTAAATGCTAGTCAGGATTAGAGGGGTAGATTACACTTTTGCTCCTCTTTTTCTCCAATCTTGTGTTACATGCGCTCGCATAGCCGATGACGGCGAGGTTCGGGAAAATTTCTTTAATACGAACTGAAAACTCAATCCCACATGAATACAGATTTGACCTTAGTCATTATGGCGGCGGGGCTAGGAAGCCGTTTTGGTGGCGACAAGCAATTAGCCTCCCTTGGGCCTTCTGGCGAACCCATGTTGGTGTTATCTATTTTATCGGCTATTCGCAGTGGATTTCAGCGCGCTGTTTTAGTGATCCGCCCAGAGCTTGAGGCGGAACTTACTGGGATATTGACGCACTTTTTACCCGCAAACTTTGAATATCACTTTTGTTACCAGTCATTAAGTGATTTGCCACAAGACGCAAAGCTTGCTGATCTCAGCCATCGTTTAAAACCTTGGGGAACAGCACATGCGCTTTGGTGTGCCCGCGATTGGGTAAAAGGGCCAATGGCGGTGATCAATGCCGACGATTTTTACGGTGACAGCGCCTTTGCCTCACTCGCGAAGGGATTAACCGCCAGACCTAACGATTGGATGATGGTGGCTTATCCTATCGAGCTGACCTTATCTGAGCATGGCGGAGTAAATCGTGGCTTATGCCAAGTTGCACAGGGGCAGTTACGCTCTGTCGCCGAGTGGTTAAATATTCAAGCGCAAGATGATGGTTTTGTGGGCGAAGGACCAATGGGCTTGGCAAAGCTTCCTCCACAGTCGCTGGTGTCGATGACCTGTTGGGGCTTCTCGCCAAGCATATTTAATGTTATTAAACAGCAATTAACCGCATTTATTGAACAAAAGGGCCAATTGCCGAAATCGGAATGCTATTTGCCCGCTGTGGTTCAGGCGGGGATTGAGCAAGGTGTGCCTGTCAATGTTGATGTGGCCAGCGAACCTTGGCTCGGTGTGACCTATCCGCAGGATACTGTCTGGGTAAAGCAAAAATTAATGGAGTTATTGGGTGATAAAACTCATTAGGCAGTCAGTGTTGCCTCATTTTGGAATTGAAGCCGACGAGGCAAAAATCTCAGCGTTAGGGAATGGTCATATTAACGATACTTTATTGGTGCGTTGGCCTACGGGCGAGTTGGTTTTACAACGTATTAATACTCAAGTGTTTAAGACGCCGCAGGCGCTGGTGAGCAATGCCGATAAGATCAGCCATCATTTATGCGCCAAGGCTTTGCAACAGCAATATGGTCTGCAAGTGGTCAGCCCTTGTCTTACCCAAGAGGGTGAACTTGCTATCGACTTAGGTGAGCAGGGATTTTGGCGTGCGATCAGTTATTTACCCCATAGTTTAAGTATCGAAGTGGTGAAGTCTGAAGCGCAGGCTGAAATGGCCGCCAAGGCTTTTGGTCACTTTGCCTGTGCATTAAGTGATTTTGACGCCACCGAGCTTGAAGATGTGATCCCGCAGTTTCATCACTTGCCTGGGCGGATGGAAATGCTGCGCCAAGCGGTGCAGCAGGATAAAGCCAAACGCTTAGAGTCGTGCCGTCAATGGGTCGATTACGCGCTGTCACAGCAGAGTTTATTGGATGAACTGGCTGAAATCTCGCCGCAGTTACCGCTGCGGATCTGCCATAACGACACGAAAATCAACAATATGTTGTTTGATAAGCGCGACATGTCGAGCATGGCGATTATCGATTTAGACACCTGCATGAAAGGTCATCTAATGTATGACTTTGGCGATATGGTGCGTACTTTCTGTTCGCCCGAGGAAGAAGATTCTACTGCCCTTGAAAATGTTAAAGTGCGCCAGTCGATCTTTGCCGCCATTTGCCGTGGCTATTTAAGTGAGCTCTCCGAGGTATTAACTGAGGTCGAAAAACGCAGCCTTTGGCTTGGGGCGCGAGTCATTTGCCTGATGATCGGCGTGCGTTTTTTAACGGATTATCTCAATGGCGACGTGTATTTCCACGTGCACCGTGAGGGTCATAATCTGGATAGAGCGGCGAATCAGTTTACCTTGTATCAAAGCCTGCTCGACCAAGAGGCTGAACTTAAAGCCTGTTTCTAGTCTGCTTTCTTTTAGCAAACGCCCCAAACGGGGCGTTTTGTTTTTTGCTTATATACGACATAATTGCCCCATCAAAAACCCTCAGTCTCATATGGATTTGGCTTGGAATGGGCAACCACGAAGTACCCACTGCATTAACTTGCGCGCGCCGTAGCGCCAGAAATCTCTGGTTAAGATGTACTCTGCGTCGTTCACAGCAGGAAGCCGTTGCCTCGTCGATGATGACGGCAACCAGCGATAACTTTTTTAATGCTTACGCGATTTTTCTCGGTGCTAGTCTTGCGCAAATGGGTTTTGTTACTGGATTACCTCAGCTCTTTGGGGCGATGTCGCAGTTAGTTTCTGTCTGGTTAGCGAGTCACTTTTCCCGTCGTAGTTTTATCGTTTACTGTGCTGCTTTACAGGCTGTGTTGGTATTAGGAATGGGTGCGTTAGCGGCCTTTCGGCCTGAGCATGCAGTATGGATATTTATCGCGCTCGCCGTGGGATACCACGGTTTTATTAATCTTATCCAACCCCATTGGCGCGCGTGGATGGGGTCGATTGTACCTGAACGTCGCCGCGGCGCCTTTTTCGCGGCGCGTACCCGACTCACTATGGGCGCATCCTTAAGTGTATTCTTTATTGGCGGTGGCATTCTGACCTTGACCGATTCGCAGCAAATGGCCTGGTTGGGTTTTACGCTGCTGTTTTCGATTGCCGCTATGGGGCGTTTTGTCTCGGCTTGGTTATTACTGCAAATGCACGATCCTGATCCGCGCGAAGCCAAGCAGCGCGGCGTGTTTATCCAAACCATTGGTAACTTTCGCGGCGCATGGAAGGATAAAACCTTTCGCCAGTACAGCTTGTTTGTGGCCAGTATGCAGGCGATGGTCGCCATATCGGCGCCGTTTTTCGCTGTGTATATGCTAGAAGACCTGCACTTTAGCTACATCGAGTTTGTGCTCGCGAGCGTAGCCTCGATAGCGACTCAATTTGTGACGCTAAAGTTTTGGGGGCGATTTAGCGATCAATTCGGCAATCGTTTGGTGATGATTATTACCAGCTGCCTGATCCCAAGCTTGCCATTGTTATGGCTGTTTTCCGATAACTATCTGTATATTCTCCTTATTCAGGCATTTTCTGGGCTGGCGTGGAGCGGCTTTACCTTAAGTACCGCCAATTACCTTTATGATATTCGCCCCTTTCGTAGTGACTTTGCCACCTATGCAGCGTTGCAAGCGTCACTCAGTGCGGGATTGGTGTTTGTGGGAGCCATGGTCGGTGGCACGATTGCCTCCCATGCGGCGGATTTTTTAGTGTGGTCGGGTTGGAATGCTTGGCTCAGTAGCCCGATTTTTGTGGTGTTTTTAGTATCGACCATACTGCGCGCATTTGTGACACTGTGGTTTATTCCGCGCTCGGTCGAACCTAAAGTCAGGCCTCGGCCGCAGTTACTGCAACTTATTTTCCGTATCCGCGGCTTTAATGCGATTTCGGGCGTGAGTCTCGACTGGTTAACTGTGGTCAAGCGTCGGAAAAATAATGATTAATCTAGAATCTAGAACCTAGAACCTAGAACCTAGAACCTAGAACCTTGGCCCTAGATTTTATAATCAAAGAACTTACGTTTGTCTGGCCCAGAGGCATTGGCGCTGATCTTATTCGGGTGTTTATATTCATCCCAACTGGCCACATTGCGGCCGACATTGAGCTTAGGAAAGTTCTGCTGATTTTCGCTAGCGGCTAGGCCCATAAAAGCCAATAGCTGACCGAGGGCACCTTGTTGGCTCACATCGATACTGAGTAAGTCGTGTCTGCCCGCAAAGTAGTTAACCACCTCAGCGTTATGACGCTGATAACAATCGATAAGATGTTGTTCATCCTGCGGATTTTCTACCATTCCTACGCCAAAGCTATGGCGAAAGCTGCGCTTCATGATTGGGTGGAATCGGCCAGTTTTGGCATCCAAATGTGGCAGCATTCGGCTGAGTAACATCTGCATCGACGGCACCCAAGAGTCTAACTCGCGGTCAAGATAAACAAACTTGGCCTCGGGGAATAATTCATCCAACTGCTTGAAATCACTAAAACAAGGCGCATCGGAAATCGCATCAGCCTGCATAAAGGCTGCTTTAGTAAACGCCATATGTGCCACTTTTAAGCCTTGCTCCAATAGCGCCACGCTTACGCTCGTCGTCCCCGTGCGGGGCAAGCCGATAAAAATAACCTTCTGTTTTTGCTCGGCAACAACCGATTCATGCTTAATTGCATTTGGCTTAATTGCACTCGGTTTGGTTGCATTCGGCGCGAGTAAGCTTGGCCTGATTTCATTTGGTTTAGTCGAATCGCACTGTGGCTGATTGAGCTGCACATCTTCACTATGGTTATGCCTTTGAGAATCGGGAAGGGTGGCAATAGTTGGGTTATCAGGCATGGATTTGGCTCGGCATTCTTGTCAGCGTAGTCGCGATGGGTAGGTAAATTGGGGTTTAACATTAGCGTTTTATCAACGTTGGCAGTATATCGCAGTGCACAGGTTTTGGTAGCGCAAAGCTAGCGTTGCGTCGGTATTGCGTTGTAGAGGCAATCAACAGGATAAATCCCTTTATGCTAGAAGCAGTTGGGCAAGTTGAGGCGATTACTTGCATTATTTGCCTCATTTTTTGAGGCGAATAAGTTTGTTAATTGACTCATTGTGTGAGTAGAATAGGCTTGTTATTTGACTCATGGGGTAGGATATGTGGATTTGGCAGCAAGCCGATTGGCCTAAGTTTCATTGGAATGCCAGCAGCATTGATGCCTTGCTGCGTCAGGTCTATTTCAATCAGGGCCAACTGCTTGGCAAGCAAATGCTAAGTCACGACGACAGCCAGTTAACCTCAGCGGCGGCACTCAACACCTTGCTTGCTAACATTATCCATTCCAGTGCTATTGAAGGTGAAAAGCTCAATGCGGCTTCGGTGCGCTCATCCTTGGCTAAAAAACTCGGTGTGTCCGAAGACAAACCGTATCCGACCACGGCACAAACCGATGGTTTGGCCGACATTATGCTCGATGCCTTAAAAAATTTAGATACAGAGTTAACCCTTGAGCGGATATTAGGTTGGCATAAACAGTTATTTCCCCAGGGTTATACGCTGTTTAACCCCGTTATTGGCGGAACGCTGCGTGGCGATACACCTATGCAGGTTGTCTCAGGCCGGATTGATAAACCAACAGTGCATTTTGAGGCACCCTCTAGAGCGGCATTGGATGCTGAACTCTCGCAGTTTATCGAATGGTTTAATGCTTCACGGCAAGCGCAGGTTTTAGATCCGCTTATACGTGCGGCGATAACACATCTTTGGTTTGTTACTCTGCATCCACTTGATGATGGTAATGGGCGCATCACGCGCTTATTGACTGATTTAGCTCTAGCGCAAGCGGAGAAACGCTCGATTCGTTTTTACGCTATGTCGGTCAGTATTCTTGCCCGTCGCCAAACCTACTATGATATTTTAGAGTCCACTCAAAGGGGCGATGTAGATATTACTCCTTGGTTAGTCTGGTTTTTTGAAACCCTCAATGATTGCTTACTCAATGCGATGGCAGATGTGAGCAGAACGCTGTCGAAAACTCAGTATTGGCAAAGTGTCGACCAATCCTTATTGAGTCAAGAGCAAGCCAAAGTGCTCAATCGGATGTTAGATGGCGATTTTGAACTAGGGATGAATAGTAGCCAGTATCAAAAGATTGCGAAGGTGAGCCGCGCCACCGCCACCCGTCACCTTGCGCAAATGGTCGAGCAAGGCTTTTTAGTGAAAGCCGACGCCGGCGGCCGAAGTACGAGGTACTTATTGCCGAGTGGGCAGTAGATGGATTCCGCGCCAATAATCATTTTGCATTTTGTTAGTGATTACCCTGTGTGATCTTATGCCCAAATCATTATGTGTTTGATATTGAATGTGACTCATAGTCCGTAGACGTATTGTCTACAAGTAAAGATCATCATGAAAACTCTTCACAGGATTATTCATGGAAGATCATTTGCTTACCTCATTTGGTACTCATCTAAAAAGTTTGCGACTCGAGAGATCGTTTTCGCAGGAGCAGCTTGCATTAAAAGCTGACATGGACAGAACCTATGTCAGCGGCATTGAACGTGGTCAGCGTAATGTGAGTTTGATTAATATATTCAAGCTCGCTAAAGCCTTAGATATTCCCGCGAAACAACTTCTAGATTTTACCGTTGAGGGATCATTATGACTCAACGAGCATTTTATTCGGCGAGTTTTAAAGATTTTTTGTCGGCAGAGGCCCATGCGATTACCGGACTGATATCCGCAGCCCATACCCAGCCTTTACAGCATTTGCAAACCTGCGCTTGGACTGCTGAAATCGGCATTCTCAAACATAATTTGGCCCAGAACAATGTGACTGAAGGACATATCTTTATTGAGTTTATGATCCCACGAATGGGGCGACGTGCCGATGTCGTGATGATATTTAAAGGGATTGTTTTTGTAGTAGAGTTTAAAGTGGGCGCAACAGCATTTACCGCTGCCGATATGAGGCAGGCTCATGGATATGCCTTAGATTTAAAGAACTTTCATCGCGGTAGTCATGATAAATATCTAGTCCCTCTGCTTGTCGCCACCAACGCGACCAGCCAATCGGAAAATCCAGTATTCGCAGGCGATAATGTTGCTTCGACTTTGTGTATTTCGCCCGGTGAATTGTTTTCAAGAATGCGCCTAATTGCTGAGCGGTTGAATCAACCTACTTTTGATCCAAACTTGTGGGCTGATTCTGGTTATTTGCCGACGCCAACCATTATCGAAGCTGCACAAGCTCTGTATGCGTCGCACAATGTCGAAGATATTGCTCGTAGTGAAGCGGATACACAAAATCTTGGGCAAACGAGCCAGCAATTACTTCAGTTGATTCACGATGCTCGTATCAATAAGCGAAAAATAATTTGTTTCGTTACCGGCGTTCCGGGTGCGGGCAAAACCCTTGTAGGGCTTAATATTGCGAGTATTCACGCAAACAGGGAAGAGAATGAGTATTCTGTTTTCCTCAGTGGTAATGGCCCCTTGGTGGCGGTATTACAGGAAGCCTTAGCTAGGGATCGATCTTCTAGAACTGGTGATTCTATCAGTGCAACTAGAAAGGAGACTGAATCATTTATTCAAAATATCCATCGCTTTAGGGATGAATATTTGCATGGTGGCGTGCCGCCTGAAAAAGTGGCCATATTTGATGAGGCTCAACGGGCGTGGGATAAAGAGCAGGCAAGCGATTTTATGCGTCGTAAGCGAGGTATTGTCGACTTTGATAAATCAGAGCCTGAATTTCTCATCGAAGTAATGGACCGTCGTCAAGACTGGGCGTTTATTATTGCGCTAGTTGGTGGTGGACAGGAGATTAATAAAGGTGAGGCAGGACTAGCTGGTTGGTTGGATGCGCTTAAGGCTAAGTTCTTAGATTGGGATGTCTATTTTTCCACAGCTTTATTGTCAGGTGAGTATGTTTCGCTAGGGGTTGATCTGAATGCGGTTTCAAGGGCGAATGTCTTACCTAACTTACATCTTGCCACATCCATGCGATCTTTCCGTGCTGAAAAGTTGTCCAGTTTTATTCATTACTTGGTAGCTGGGCAATGCGGGCTTGCTATTAGCGTTTATAAAGATCTAGAGCATGTCTACCCAATCAAAGTCACTCGCGATTTAGCTAAGGCTAAATCTTGGGTTCGGCAGCACAGAAGAGCTAATGAATCTATGGGAGTTCTTGCTTCTTCTAACGGCATTAGGCTTAAAGCTGAAGGGATTTTCGTTAAAAATGAGATAGATCCTGCAAAGTGGTTTTTAAGTGGAGTTGAAGATATTCGTTCTGCTGAGTTTTTAGAGGATGTAGCCACCGAGTTTGACGTACAAGGATTAGAGCTAGACTGGTGTGTCGTTGCTTGGGATGCTGATTATCGTTTCAACGGCCAAGTGTTTGAGCATTGGGAATTTAGAGGAACTAAATGGGAAATGCGGCATAAAGCTGTACGTAAGAGATATCTTGAAAATGCTTATCGCGTATTGTTGACTCGGGCTCGTCAGGGCATGGTGATATTTGTTCCTAAAGGCGATAAATCAGATGAGACTCGAGATCCCAAGTTTTATGATTATACCTATAAGTACTTGATAAATTGTGGGATTGGTGTGATTCAATAAAAGCAAGGGTCGAAATTGTTCGACCCTTTTGGTTATTTTGAAACGAAAAAATTAATAAATTCATCAAGGTCACTAAAGACTTTGATTTGTTTGTCTTGAATATTACTTGCAGCAGTTTTTATCCAGTCAAAAGCTTTTTGTTTATAGCCTTTCCCACCGAGTAAAATGACTAAATTTTGCTCTGGTGCGAGGCGGAGAGACTCTAGGAAAAAAGGAAATTTTTGATCGACAGAGCCGCTTTGCTCTTGCTTGTGAGCTTCAATTCGGACTGCTCCTAGTGTTTGATGTTGTACTAAGAAGGCTGCCTTTCGAATTCCACCATACATATCTGTATAAGGCACATTTTTAAGGAACTCGTTTTGAGATGGAACACCTTGTGCTTCACAAAAGCCTAGCGCTACAAGGGATTGTTCTACTTGATCACAAAATTTCTGATTGGATAACATGCTTGCTTCATACTTACCTGTGTCCACTTCAGGTAAATCTTCAAAAAGTGATTCTTGGTTCATTCTCCATCCTTGGTTGTTAAATCGCCCTTTAATGTAGCATTGAGAGTGGCTGATTTTCAATCAGTTAGAGCCACTACTCAAAATTGTTCTATCACTTTGAAATTTATCTAACTTTGTCATTCGCCAACTTCTCCATCAAAAACTTAATCAATACCGTCACTTTGGTTGGGAGGTATTTTCGCTGTGGGTACACGGCGTAAATGCCATGTTCGGGGAGGTGATAGTCAGTGAGTAACGCCTGTAAATGTCCGGCTTGCAGAGCTGGCTCAACAATAAAGCGCGGTAGGTTGGCGATGCCAAGACCATCGAGACAGGCCTGATGGATGGCATCACTATTATTCACCTGATAGTTGCCTTTGGGTTGAACACGTTGCACGCCATCGGGACTGTCGAAACTCCATTCCACACCATCTTGAAAGTAACTGTAAAACAAGCAGTTGTGCTGAGTTAACTCGCTAGGAGTCTTGGGTAAACCGTGCTGCGCGAGATACGCGGGGGACGCGCAAATAACGCTTAAACAAGGGGCAATTTTACGGGCGATAAGGCTGGAGTCGGGCAGTTCGCCGATACGAATGGCTAAATCAAAGCCGCCTGCGATTAAATCTGTGGTCTTGTCATCCATCTGCATTTGCAGCTGGATATCGGGGTAACGCCTTAAAAATTCAGCTATTAATGGCGCAATATATCTGCGTCCAAACACCATAGGTACTGAAATCCGCAAATTGCCTCTAGGGGTTTGCTGCAATTCGGAGATGGCATCCAATCCTTCTTGGGTGAGCTTTACAGCCGGGCGAATGTACTCGAAATAGCGCGCGCCAGCGTCGGTTAGGCTTAAGCTGCGGGTGGTGCGTTGTAATAGTTGAATCCCTAAGTGTTGCTCTAACTGTGTGATTCGTTTGCTGATGGCTGATTTGCTCAGTCCAAGCTTTTGTCCCGCCGCAGAAAAACTACCGCATTCGACCACAGTGACAAAAATGGGTAATGCCGAAAATTGCTCCATGGTGTCCTTAGATTATCTTGTCCCCTGCCATTATTGTTGATAATACCTCAACAGTCAGTTTTTATTATCGTGGTTATCATTGCCCTTGATGCAAGGTAGACTAATGCACTTGCAGATTGCGGGTGTTGACTGTGAAGCCTCGTTATTTTTGGATTCATCACTCATTGTTTATCGCTTATCTTGATTACTGTTCGGCAACTTGCCGCAGCAGTGCCGCAATTGCCGATGTACCATTCTCTGATGCCTCTGAACGGCATAGGAATGGAGCTTAGCTATTTTGTTAGAAAGAGAGTTCCTATGTCATTGCCATACCAATGGATTCTGTTCGATGCCGACGAAACCCTATTTTATTTCGATGCCTTAAAAGGGCTTAAGTTGATGTTTGGTGAGTTTGGGGTCGATTTTACTCAAGCGGATTTTGATGAGTATCAGTTAGTTAATAAACCGCTATGGGTTGACTATCAAGACGGTAAAATCACTGCTGCCGAATTGCAAACCACACGTTTCGAGCCTTGGGCTGCCAAACTTGCGGTAGCGCCGCAAGCGCTCAATAGTGCCTTTTTATCTGCTATGGCTGAGATTTGTGCGCCGCTGCCTGGTGCGCGCGAATTGCTATCGGCATTGCAAGGTAAGGCTAAGCTGGGGATTATTACTAATGGCTTTACTGAGTTGCAGACGGTGCGTTTACAGCGAACAGGCTTGCAGCATCATTTTGATATTTTAGTTATTTCAGAAAAAGTCGGCATTGCCAAACCCGATGTGGGTATTTTTGAGCATGCACTTGAGTTGATGGGGCGGCCAGCGCGTGAGCAAGTATTAATGGTGGGTGATAATCCCCATTCCGATATCCAAGGTGGTATCAATGCCGGTATTCATACTTGTTGGTACAACGTCCATGGCCATGCTGCGCCAGCGGGGATCACCCCACATTATCAAGTGAATTCCCATCAAGAGCTGCAACAGATACTGGGGCTTTAAGACAACATTTGGGGTACATATTGCCGTACACATAATACGAAAAGGGGCTAACCCTTGCAGGTTAACCCCTTTTCTAACAATCACTTAATCTAAAAGATTAGTTCATGCCATAGATTGCATTTTAGTGTTTTCAATGGTTTTCACATGTCTCTGTTTCACATAAGTTTTTATTAGTTATCAACAGCTAAGAGGATTTTAGTGTCTTGGTTGGTATTGATACGTATTGGTTCCTATGATGACATGAGGGTACATATGGGGGTACATGGATTTGACCCTTTTTCTGCCTTTATTGAGTGAAAAATGCCATGTTATACGAAACCAGTCTGCGCGCCTTAAACGGTAAATCTCAACCTAAACCGCTAGAGCTGTCTGATGGAAGAGGTCTTGGCGTACGAGTGTCTAAAGAAGGTAAAATCCGCTTTCAGTATCGCTATAAAATTCAAGGTCGGAATAAGCGAATGGACTTAGGCAGCTATCCTGACCTATCGCTCAGCAAGGCGCGGGATATCGCAGAGGAATGCCGCACATGGCTCGCTGAAGGGCATGATCCCAAAATTAAGCGTTCTATGGGGCGAGAAAAATCATTAGCCCCCGTTACTGTTAGGCAAGCGCTTAACTACTGGATAGATGAATACGCCCGCGAGAATCGCGTCAACGTAGCTAAGTGCCTTAAGCAGTTTGAACTTCATCTATACCCCTACATCGGTCATTTTCCATTAGAACAAACGGAAACCCGCCATTGGATTGAGTGTTTTGACCGTATCCGTAAAGGCATTAAGGGCAAGCAGAAGCCAGCCCCTGTAGCATCAGGCCAAATTCTACAAAATGCGAAACAGGCGCTGAGGTATTGCCGAGTTAGGCGGTATGCTGTGAGTCATGTGCTTGATGATTTGATCGCCAGTGACGTAGGCAAGAAACAGGGGAAAAAAGATAGGGTGTTAACCGATGTTGAGTTACACGATTTATTAAGTGCAATTCGTGAGCGGCAAGGCAGTTTATATATGCGCTATCTGTGTCAGTTTTTAATCATTTTTGGTGCCCGTACACAGGAGTTACGGCTATCAACCTTTGATGAATGGGACTTAGAACGCGGCATTTGGACAGTGCCAAAAGCCCACAGCAAAACTGATAAGATCATCATCAGACCCATACCAGCTAAAGTAAGGCCGTTGCTTGATTTACTTTATAAACGCCACGGCCATACGGGTTACCTTTTAGGGGAGCTTAAAAGTGGTGAAACGGTCAGTGCTTCTGGCAGTAAATTTCATCAAAAACTAAAGCAAAATGAATGTTGGTCATTACACGATTTGCGGCGAACCTTCGCAACCAAGCTTAACGATTTAGGCGTTGCCCCCTATGTGGTCGAACAGCTATTAGGGCATACCCTTGGTGGTGTTATGGCTATTTATAACCGCAGCCAATACTTACCAGAAAAACAAGCTGCACTCGATATGTGGTGCGATTGGTTAGATTTACTGATTAATCCCGCTGACAATGTCGTGTCTATTAACGCGAAAAGGGCGGGTTAGGCTGGCCCGATGTTATAGACGTTGTTTGGTTCCGCAACATAGCAGTCTGGTAAATCCCTTTACTGGAAGCGACAGGGTCATTAAGCATGAACTCCATGCGTTCGCGTATGTAGCGTTTACAGCGAACCTCAATAGGGCTCAATGATTACGTCAATAATCGCCCATGACCAGCCATGGTATTCAGGTGCCATTTTTAGCGCCTCTAGTTGGCTTGCCTGTGGCGGTGGTATTTGGCGTTCGGCCAAATCTTCGAGAAACATTTTAGCGGCCTCATGAGCGTTGTTAAGCGCTTCGTCTAGCGTGTCGCCAGCTGAAAAGCAGTTGGGTAAATCGGGAAAGGTAACCCCGTAGGCGTGTTCGTTGTCGCCAGTTTCGATGGCCACTGGATATAACATAGTCATTCCTTAGTGATTTAAGCTTAACAACGTAGAGTCGCCAATCATCCTATAGCTATATGACAACGAGCGGCCCTTGTTATGGGGTGTTAGCTTTTTAAATGAAAAGCGCACGGGGGACATTAAAACGCGCGGCTAACTTTTGGATATGGGTAAGGCTCAATTGCATCTTGTCATTGACTATCATGGATACAGTTGCAGCATCGCCGATTTCGTCTTGAAAATCGCTATTATTTAGGCCGTGCTGAGTCATTAAAACACGCAATACTGCTGCGCCTTTATCGGTGTTATTCACCGTATCGTTAAAATCTTTGAATTCGTCGCTTTGTGCTTCGTACTCGCTAATCCTCAAGACGAGTAAGTCGAGCAACAACCCATTAGTCTCTTGGTCGCCAATTAAATCGTCGACCAAGTTCAGAGCCGCTAAATAATCCTGTTTGCTTCGAATACCAATGATAAATGGAATTTCGGTTTCTAATTCAGCCACCAGCTGCCTTACACGCGCAATATTCATATACGTTGCCATGGATTAACCCGTCGCTAACGATTATGCGCTTTGCTTGGGGCGTTCACAAATTAAACCGAGCTAACCTATTGCGAAATAACAAAAAGGGAGCATTGTATTGATTGGCTCAGATAATTGGCACCCAAACAACGGATTGGAGGTTTAGATGACAACAGTAAGGCTGTTAGTCGATGGCGAGGTCGATGTGTTTTTGCTGGTGGCTGAGCCTCGGGGTATGCGCCGCTCTTATGAGAAGGAGATCAACGCCCCGTATGAATTCGACTCGGTCCCTCCTGAGTATATCCGCAGTCTTTCACATATTCTTGATGGATTCATGCTGTGTGGGCATATTTCCCATGAGGGCGGGGATGCGGTTATATGCTCAATACCCAAGATGATTGGGGTTTTGCAAAACATGGGTTACGAAGTTACCCCTGATGAAAATTATGATGCCATGGTTGAGGAGGCCGCTATTCCCTTGACCGATGCGCAGTTGCGCGCAATGAAAGCTGATATGCAGAAAGAGCGCGAACAAGGAATAGTGTATTAATGAGCCGAAAGCCTCGATATCGTCAGTTTGGCTGGTTGGCGTATATTTAGCTTAAGGATCCGTGCTCATTGCCTGACTGTGTTAAACCTTCACCACTAAGCTTAACGCTCTCGGTTTTACGTCTTGCATCGTAGAGCTGCTATTAGGTAATACCTTAGGGGTGTTATGGCTATCTATAGTCGCAACCCGTATTACCCGCAAAAGTCATCTCACTGAATATAGGGGCGTGGCTTAGAGCTCAACCCTGCTGAGAAAGTGCTCTTCATTAACCCCATTAAAGCAGGCTAACAATGCATCAGAGCGACGTAATCCGCACTGAGTCATCTACACCTTATTTCCATTATTGCGCGTTAATTCTGTTTTTAGCCGCATTTAAATTGATATTGATTGTTAACGTGGCAAGGAGGATTGATGTCTTCTTTATAACGTCAGGTTGTCAATACCGTTAAGCGCTTAGTATCTTTTTGATCTCGCACTGAATACGCTAAGGAGTATTGTGTATAATCGAGGCCATTATTGGTGCATAACACCCCATTTTTATACTGAGTTATCATGGTCGAACAACATCAACAAGAGCTAAAAAAGCAGCTTTGGAACATTGCTAACACCCTACGCGGCAACATGTCGGCTGACGATTTCCGTGATTACATCTTAGGGCTGATTTTCTACAAATACCTGTCTGACAAGCTTAATCGTTATGCTGACCTCCTGCTTAAGCAAGACGGTTTACATTTTGCGAAAATTGATGAAACGAGCGCCGACGGCAAAGAGCTGTTAGACGCCGTTAAAGAAGAATCCCTCGATAACCTCGGCTATTTCTTTAAGCCGTCAGAGTTGTTTCATGTGCTTGCTGAGCGCGGTGAAAACGGCCAGTTTATTCTCGATGATTTGACCAACGTGCTTAACCATATCGAGCAAAGCACCATGGGTGAAGACAGCGCCGATGACTTTAATGGCCTGTTTGATGAGCTTGACTTAACTTCAAATAAGCTCGGCAAAAACCCTGATGCGCGCAACAAGCTAATTGCGCAGGTGTTAGCGCACTTAGACAATATCGACTTTCACCTTGAACGCACTGAAATCGACATCCTTGGCGATGCCTACGAATACCTGATTGGTATGTTTGCCAGTGGCGCGGGTAAAAAGGCGGGGGAGTTTTACACCCCGCAGATGGTCTCTAAATTGCTCGCCAAGTTAGTGACCCAAAATAACCCAAACCTGAAAAGTGTATATGACCCCACCTGTGGTTCCGGCTCATTGCTGCTTAGGGTCGCTAAAGAGGCCAATAATCCCGACCTTAAATTTTATGGCCAAGAGCAAAACCCCAGTACCTATAACCTTGCGCGCATGAATATGATTATGCATGACGTGCACTACAACCGTTTTGATATTCAAAACGATGACACCTTAGAAGCGCCGCAGCATTTGGATTTGCGCTTTGATGCCGTGGTGGCTAACCCGCCGTTTTCGGCGACATGGTCCGCCAGCCCATTGCACCTGAATAACGACCGTTTTGCCGACTATGGCAAGCTTGCGCCCCAATCTAAGGCCGATTTTGCCTTTGTACTGCATATGCTCCACCAGCTGAGCGATAACGGCACCATGGCCGTGGTATTGCCCCATGGCGTGCTGTTTCGCGGCGCGGCCGAAGGCCATATCCGCCAGCACCTGATTAAAGATAAAAATTACCTCGATATGGTGATTGGCTTACCTGCCAATATCTTTTTTGGCACCTCCATCCCCACCTGCGTACTGGTGTTTAACAAGCACCGCCAAGCCGATGACAATGTGCTGTTTATCGATGCCAGCCAATACTTTGAAAAGGGCACCAATAACAACCTGATGCGCGAAGAGGATTTAGAGCGCATTTTGAACGCGGTCGCCAAGCGTGAATCCATCGCTAAATTTGCCCATGTTGCCAGCCCTGCTGAGCTTAAGGATAACGACTACAACCTTAATATCCCGCGCTATGTCGATACCTTTGAGGATGAAGACGCAGTCGATTTAGCCCAAGTGGCGAAACAGCTGGTGGCCAATGATAAATCCATGCGCGAAACCGATAAGATGATTGAAAAATTCTGTGTTGAATTAGGCATTGATAAGCCGTTTGGAGGTTTTTGATGCCTGTATCTAGCTTGCCAAGTTTAAGATTTTTCGATTTCACAGATAAGTGGTCAGAGAGCGACCTTCAAGAAGTTTCTGCAAAAAATATCTCTTATGGCATCGTTCAAACTGGAGAATACGTAGATGATGGTGTTCCTTGTATTCGTGTAATGGATTTAACTAAAGAAAAAATTAATACAAACGAATTGATCAAAACTAGTGTAGAAATTAGCCAGTCATACAAAAAGACCATTTTAGAAAAAGATGAACTGATGATCGCACTGCGTGGTGAAATCGGTCTTACTAAACTAGTTAATTCAGAACTCGAGGGCTGCAACTTGACTAGGGGAGTCGCAAGAGTATCACCCAAACTTGATATTATTGACCCTCGCTTTTTAGAGTTATATTTAAATAGTGAGAGTTCTCGTGACATATTCGATAAACGGAAAAATGGCTCAGCATTGAAAGAAATCCCTATTTCTGAGCTAAAAAAAATTCCGGTTCGTTACCCTAAGCTAAGCGAACAGCAAAAAATCGCTGACTTCCTCACTGCCGTCGATAGCAAAATTAGCCAGCTTACCGAAAAGAATCGCCTGCTTAACGAGTACAAAAAAGGCGTAATGCAACAGCTGTTTAGTCAGCGGCTGCGCTTCAAAGACGAAAACGGTAATGCGTTTCCTGAGTGGGAGGAGAGGCCGTTAAATGTATTGGCTTCTAAATGTACCGAAAAAAACAAGGGGCGGCTGGTTAAAGATGCTTTAACCAACTCAGCTAAGCACGGCATTATTGCACAACAAGATTATTTTGATAAGGATATAGCCAACGCTGATAACACGGATAATTACTACGTGGTCAACATTGACGACTTTGTTTATAACCCACGCATATCTGAATATGCTCCAGTTGGTCCTATCGGTCGTAATCATGTGAAAAAAGGTGTCATGTCCCCGTTGTACTCGGTATTTCGTTTTAAGAACAACGTGAATCTAGATTTTATTGAGTACTTTTTTAAGGGCTCTACATGGTATCGCTATATGAACTCTGTAGCTAACTTTGGTGCAAGGCATGATCGTATGAATATATCTAGCGCTGATTTAATGTCATTGCCTTGCCCTTATCCTTGCTTGGCCGAACAACAAAAAATCGCTCAATTCTTGCAATCCATAGATAACAAAATCGTGGCCGTAGCCGAGCAAATCGAGCAAACCAAGCAATTTAAAAAAGGCTTATTGCAGCAGATGTTTGTCTAGGGCGCGTTAAGGATAAAAGCGGAATGACCGAAACTAATCAACCCCAAGAAATTGATATCGCCACACTACAAGAGAGCGTTGAGCTTGAATGCAAGCTTGCCAGTGGGCGTGATGGCAAAGGTGCACTGCCCCATGATATGTGGGAAAGCTATAGCGCCTTTGCCAATACCCGTGGCGGGTTGATTTTGTTGGGGGTGAAAGAAAAAAAAGGTCAGTTCAGCGTTGAAGGTATCGCGCAGCCTGCGCCCTTACTGAAAAACCTGTGGGATATAGTCAATAATCCGCAAAAAGTCAGTGTTAACCTGCTGAGTGAGGCCAATGTGCGCTTAGCAACGCTTGAGGGCAAAACCGTGATTGCCATTCAGGTGCCGCGTGCCCCCCGTGAAAGCCGCCCCGTATTTATTAATGGCAATCCCCTTAATGGCACTTATGTGCGCCGTTATGAGACCGACCAAAAGTGCCAACAGCTTGCCATTCAGCGTATGTTGGCCGAGCAAGAGGAAGTGCGTGATAACCGGATTTTTGAACATTTCGGCTTAGAAGATGTTGATGCTGAAAGCCTGCGGGTATATCGGCAGATGTTTGTGGCGGCAAAACCGGATCATGTGTTTTTGACCTACAACGACCTTAAGTTTCTGGAGTCGATACGGGCGTGGCGCAAAGACAGGGCTACGGGTAAGCAAGGGCTCACGCTAGCGGGCATTGTGATGTTTGGTACATGGCAGGCGCTGCAAGATGCCTTGCCCTCTTACGCGTTAGATTACCGCGAACAGGATGGGCACAACGAACGCTGGGTTGACCGCATTTATACCGATGGCTCATGGTCGGGTAATGCCTTTGATTTTTATCGTAAGGTGTATCGCAAGCTGACGGCAGATCTCAAGGTGCCTTTTGGCCTTGTAGGCGATCAACGTATTGACCATACCCCCGCCCATGAGGCAATCCGCGAAGCCTTAGTCAATACTCTTGCCCATGCCGATTACACGGCTGATGGCAATATTTTGATAGAAAAACATCCGGATTTTATTGGCTTTCGTAATCAGGGTTTAATGCGTGTACCCATACAGGAAGCCATCGCAGGCGGCAATAGCCAATGCCGCAACCCCGCTATTCATCAAATGTTTTTAAACATCGGCTTAAGTGAAAAAGCGGGCTCAGGCGTACCTAACATCTACCGCAATTGTAAGCGGCAAGACTGGCAGATACCGCACCTGTATGAAAATGATGTGTTAGGCCAGACCTTGCTCGAATTGCGCATGGTGAATATTGTCTCAGAAGAGCTAATTCAGCGGCTGGTGGCACGATTTGGCGCGGGCTTTAATCAATTAAGCCAGCTTAAACGTACGATATTAATCACCGCGATGACAGAGGCGTGGTTTAACCATGAGCGTATTTGCTCGCTGACCTCTGAGCATACCCGTGAAGTGACCATTGCCTTAAGCCAGCTGGTTTCTGGCGGCTATTTAGAGTCATCTGGTCAACACAAAAGCAAGATTTATCATTTAAAAGGCATTGAGGTGCCTGCGCCTGATAATAATGCAGGCAAAAGCATTAGCTTTGTAACATCGCCCACAGACGTGCAGCTTTCGCTATTTGCGGCGGATTCGACAGTGCTCGCTACTGACGCTGAACATAGCGACACCGACAGCACTGATGAGCACGCAGTGGATATCGACAATAGAGGTCCGGACCTGACTCCGGATATCGACAATAGAAGTCCGGACCTAGCTCCGGACATGGGTAATTGTGGTCCGGACTTAGCTCCGGCTCATGAGGCCGCTTTCGATAAGCAGGCTCAACATTTATGGGCAAATTTAAAGCAAATTACCCAACCGCTCCTCGCGCAATCTGAACGCAAAAGAACCAAGGCGTCGATTGAGCAAGTGATTGTTGAACTTTGCCAAGCTGCGGAGCCGCGTTGTCTAAAGCTTGCCGACATTGCCCTTTTACTCACGATGAAGCCGGACACGCTTAGAAAAAATTATCTAAGAGAAATGGTAAAACGGCAGCAATTATATTTAGCCTACCCGACAGTGCCGAACCACCCAGAGCAGGGCTATACCACTAAAAATAATACACAACAGAACTAACACCGCTAAGGAAGGCAATACGACGCTATGGATTACCAATCAGAACAGCAACTTGAAAACAACCTAATCAAACAGCTCAGCACGCAAGGCTTTGAGGTTGTGAGCCTGCCAGATAATGCCGCGCTACTGGCGAACCTGAAAAAGCAGCTTGAGCGGGTGAATGGCATCGTGTTGTCTGATCGCGAGTTTACACAGGTGTTGGGTAAGCTTGAGGGCGGTAATATTTTTAGCAAGGCTAAGATGCTGCGCGACCAGCTGGATGTCAGCCTTGATAACGGCGATAGCTGTCATTTGACCTTGTTATTTGACACACCTGAGCTGGGGAAGCCTCATCGGAACCATTTTCAAGTCGCCCAGCAAATTACCGTTAAAGGCGTTTACCTTAATCGTTATGACGTGACGATTTTGGTTAACGGTTTGCCCTTGGTGCAAATTGAGTTGAAGCGTCGAGGGCTTGAGCTTAAGCAGGCGTTTAATCAAGTTAAGCGTTACCAAAAGCACTCCTATCATGCCAATCACGCGTTGTTTAATTATGTGCAGCTGTTTGTGATATCTAATGGGGTGAATACGCAGTATTTTGCCAATAACAGTGAGTTATCCGCTAAGCAAACTTTTGATTGGACCGATGTTAATAATCGGCGCATTGCTAAGTTGCCTGAGTTTGCGAGTGCATTTTTACAACCCGCCCACCTTACGGCCATGCTGTGTAAATACATCGTATTGAACGAGACGGAAAAGTGCTTGATGGTGCTGCGCCCCTATCAGTTTTATGCGGTTGAGGCGATTGTTAAGCAGGTGCAAGAATCGACAGAGCCCCAAGATGAACAGCGCTATCCTAATGGCTATATTTGGCATACAACGGGCTCAGGTAAGACCCTGACCTCGTTTAAAGCGGCGCAAATTATTACGTCATTAAGCGAAGTCGACAAAGTCGTGTTTGTGGTGGATCGAAAAGACCTTGATTATCAAACCGCCCTTGAGTTTAACGCCTTCTCGAAAGGCTGTGTTGATAGCACCGACAATACTAAGGTGCTGTTCCACCAGCTACTGGATAAGGCTGTGACGCCGCGTAAGGGGCAAAAGGAAAACCTCAATCGCAATACTAAGCTGGTGGTTACAACGCTGCAAAAACTCAACAATGTGGTAACGAAAAAGCGCTATCTTGATGAAATGGCCGCATTGAAACACAAGCGCATCGTGTTTATTTTTGATGAATGCCATCGCAGCCAGTTTGGCGACACCCACTTAAACATTACTCAATTCTTTAAAGCGGCTCAGCTATTTGGATTCACGGGGACGCCGATATTTACTAAAAATGCCATTGCTAAGAAATCAATCAAAAAGACGACCAAGGATTTATTTGGCGAGTGTTTGCACACCTATGTGATTGTTGATGCGATTCGCGACCAAAACGTGCTTAAGTTCGCTATCGAGTATGTCGGGCGTTACCAGTACAAAGACGGCTCGAATAATAATCTCGATATTGAAGTGGAAGACATCGACACCAAGGAGCTTTTAAGCTCGCCAGCGCGCTTAGAGAAGATTACCGATTACATTATTGCGAATCACAATCGCAAGACCCATAGCCGCGCTTACAATGCCATGCTGTGCGTGTCGGGCGTGCCTGAACTCATTCAATATTATGAATTGTTCGCTAAGAAAAAGGCTGAGGGTAAGCATAACCTTAAAGTTGCAACCATTTTTAGCTATGAGGCAAACGAAGAAGAGGAATACGAACTCGGCGGTAGCGATGTGGATGAGGTACGTGAGGTTGCCGCTAAGTATCTCAATGAAGGGCAAGCGAGCAAACTGCATAGCCGCGATAAATTAGAGGGCTTTATTGCCGACTACAATGCCATGTTTGGCTCTAGTTATAACACCTCCGACACTAAGCTGTTTTACGATTACTACAAGAACATTGCCAAACGGGTAAAGGCGAAAGAAATCGATATCTTGCTGGTGGTTAATATGTTCTTAACGGGTTTTGACGCGCCTAAGCTCAATACCTTGTATGTAGATAAAAGTCTTAAGCAGCATGGCCTTATTCAAGCATTCTCGCGCACTAATCGATTGTTAGACGAGACAAAGTCCCACGGTAATATCGTTTGCTTTAGAAACCTTAAAAAAGCCGCCGACGAGGCGTTTACGCTGTTTTCTAATAAACAGCCTAAAGAAGACATCGAGACCCCATCCTACAACGAGTTGCTTGCTGATTTTAACAGGGCCCATGCCGCGCTATTGGCAATTACGCCAACCGTGGATGATGTTGATACCTTGCCCGACGAAGACGCGCAAAAGCTGTTTGTATTGCAATTTAGAAAGTTATTACAGCTTAAAAACATGCTAAGCAACTTTGCCGATTTTGATATGGCCGAGACGGGCATGGATGAGCAAACCTTTCAAGATTTTACCAGTAAGTATGCTGACTTAAGCCGCCAGATCCGCGAGAACTCAACCAAAGAAAAAGTGTCAGTTTTAGACGATGTTGATTTTGAATTGGAGCTATTGCACCGCGATGAGGTCAATGTCGCCTATATTTTGCAGCTATTGCGCGACCTTCATGATGAGGATAGCGACGAAGGCAAAATTAAAAAACGCCAAGTTATCGCCAACCTTGTAGCGGCTGATCCAACCCTCTTGAGCAAAAAAGCATTGATCGAGAAGTTTATCAATGACCACCTAGACGGCATACCAGCGAGCGGCGACGTAGAGGAAGAATTTGAATTTTTCTGGGAAAAGGAAAAGCGTCTCGCGTTAGAAGCGCTTGCTCAAGAGCAGCAGCTCAACCAAGAGCGCCTACTCAAGCTGGTGGCGCGTTATGAGTTAAGTGATGAAATGCCGCTGCGAGAGGATTTTGCCGACGCCTTAGAGACTAAGCCGACCTTATTGCAGCGCAAGCGGGTGCTACCCATTATCACGGATAAATTTAAACGCTTTGTCGATACGTTTATGTCAGGATTTTAAACCGTAATTGTCTGGCCTCAGTTTTATGCACCTTGAATGGCGATATGAGAGCGCGTTACGTATCGCAATACACGGTTAAGCGTATCGGTGTATGCCATTGCTGCTAATGCGTTATGCTTAGTTTTGGGCCATTGATGTCGGCTTTTTTAAATATGACCTTACTGATTTAACATTTCCTAAAGTGCCGCTCTGTTATGGAGCGGATTGCACTTAGCAGAAAATACTGCGTTGTGACATGCGTTCTAACCTGCATTTTGTTCCAGACTGAAAGTCGCTTTCATTACAATCCCCATACATATGCTTTGGAATTGGCTGGCTTGAGTGATCACAAAAAAGTGATCACAGGACTATGCTACGAATTTTTTGATCAGCTTTTAGAAATTTCTAAAGCTTAATTATTTGAAAAATAGATTTTTTACCTAGGGTGTTTGATCAGGATTGTGCATTAAAAATCTAAATATTTAAAAAGCAGAACAACGGTTAACTTTATTTTAACATTATTTGTAGCAAAGTTACGATGAGTTAAATAAACGAGGGGGTAGACTGAAAGTCGGCCATTTTATCGTTTATGCTCGATGTGGCTAAAGTAATAACCTTTGGCGGTGCTTGGCTTGCCATCTTTTGAGTCATTTTTAGCTAAATAACTAAGCCTGAATAGCGCTTTTTGAAAGGATGCAAGCGAATTACGTTGAATCTCATAGTCGCAATTTTCGGGGAAATAGGCGTTGATATCTACAACTAAGGCCAAGGCGTGCTGCACAATGTCAAAGGTGGTATTAGTGCTATTGGCTTTATGGCCATTGAGTAACACAAAGCAGTGATAATGGCATTTGTCGTCAGTGCTGTTTTGTTCTCTTACCCAGCCGAAAACTACGGTCGATTGGTAATATGATTCCAGCGACTTAACAACAATGCTTCTGAGTTTACTGATTTTATGATTGTGAGGTAAGGAGTCATATAGCGAGATATCGAAACGGATCATATAAGCCTTAGAATGCCACGACAGGAAAGCGCTGAGAACACTGTATAGCTTGTTAAGCAATGGTCGATTAATCCCTGAGCGAAATGACATTACTTTCCATACGCGGCCTTCTATTACGACGTCTACCGTTGGTGTGATACTGGGCAATACCGCAGGCTTTGTATTCGGTGAAATAGTTAAAGCAGGTCTCTTAACAAAAGCTTGAGGCATAATAATATTTAATTACCTAGTGTAAAATCGTAACGGCTCAAGCTGTAAGCCTTATGGCATCCAGTTTTCAGCGTATTTATTTCGATTTATTCAATTCGACAACCCGCTAGAACAGCCCAAGTTGTCTCACTTCAACATTAAGAAAAGGGCAACGTGTTGCCCTTGTATCCTCGGCTAAAGCTATCGCTTAGCTTGACTTTCCCAGCGTAGATAATCTGATAGCCTTACCATCCATTGGTTTTGGTCTTTAAATGCTCTAGGTGCATCCTCGCCCTGTTGCAGCCAACGCCTCACTGTTTTGGTATTCCGACCTAGTCGAGCGGCGATTTGCGCGCAGGTGAGAACAGGCTCAACGGTATGAGTTAATGCGATGTACTCGCATAGTCGAATTTTCTTTGGTCGCTTGACGTTAGCCACAGTTGATTGAGTCATTGATTGCCCTCCATTTGCTTTAGCTCTACCACGGGGCAGGCGCGCACCCATGCGACTATTTCGCTGAGCTTCCAAACGTTAGTATTTGCATTTAGCTTGATGCGCTGAGGGAATTGCCCAAGTCGCTCCAATTGAAAGGCGTGCGCTCGACTTACCGATGTAATGAATCGGCGCTGTTGTTCATTGATGACAATCTCATTGGGCTCAGATTCAGGTGTAAAGAAGGATGTATTCATTCGTCTCTCCTAGGCTTCAAAGGGTTTTTGCCGCTTGCGTCGAGGAGTTTGCTTAAGATGCAACTAAAAATTAAATTTTCGGGGATTTTAGTGTTTGATTTCGAATCTGGGCGTTGAGGGCATTGTTTGCGGTTAAAAATTAATACCTATTCGCTGGTGGTTTGGCCACCAGCGTGCATAGAAGCGTTAGTGTTTTGGGGCGTTGTCTTGGCTTAACTGCCAGCGTTTAAATTCATTCGGGCACCAGCCGAGGGTGCGCCTATTACGATAGACTGGCGCGATAAGCTTTTGCGTTTTAACCCATCTATGGACAGTGGCGCGACTCTTTTGCAATGCTGCGCACATGTCAGTGATGCCTATCAATGGGTTGATGTCAAATTCAATTGACTGATTAACGCGATCGCTCGGCATTATTTCGCGCCTTCAATTTGGTTATTTGAGTTAACGGCCTCTCTTGATTTGACCCAATGAAGTAGCTCGGAAAGCAACCATCCTACTGAACGATTTGAGATCCTTCTGCGTCTTGGATACATGCCTTTGCGTTCGAGTTGAAAGGCCTCGGCCCTACTTATCGAAGTAATGAGACGACGCTCTTTTTCCTTAACTATACGGTCGAACACAAGCTCACTGGCAACATCTGTGTCCATCATTGCTAAATTGACGTTTGTCATTCGTTTCTCCTCGTATTCATAGCGCTTGAGTGCGCGGAAATGAATGTTGAGGGCGGCGCAAGTAAAAGCGAAATTTTAGGGCGTTTTAGTAAAAAGGCCGCATTCGCGACAACTAAAAATTTTTCCATGAAATCTTTTAGGGGTGAATTTGTGAGGATAAAACGCAGAGGCAATCAAACAACGGGGGTACATATGGGGGTACATATAAGCAAAAACGGGCTTTTTCGTGAGAAAAAACCCGTTTTCTTACAACAACCTAAGAGAAAATCTTAGTTCATGCCATATTTCTTTAATTTCTTACGCAGAGTACCGCGGTTGATACCTAGCATGTTTGCTGCGCGGGTTTGGTTGCCGCGAGTGTGTTGCATGATGATGTCAAGCAGAGGTGCTTCAACTTCACTTAGCACCATTTCATACACTTCTTGTGCTTCCTGACCGTCCAACTGTGCGAAGAAGTTAGTTACGGCACGCTTAACAGCGTCACGTAATAACTGGGGCTTGATAGTGCCGTTTGCTGTTTCGATTTTGCCAACGGTAAGCTGGTGAACTTCTGTGTTAGTTGTCTGATCAAACATTCTATTCTGCTCTTTATTAATTCTTTACTAATTCATCAAAATAATATTCCACGAGGGAATACTGTTCTGCAGCGGTTTCCAGCTGATTAAAGTCAGCCCGAAATTGGCGCTGATCCTCCTGGTCTAGGTACCATCCGATATGTTTTCTGGCGAAGCGGATACCCTTATATTCACCATATAAATCATAAAGTTTGGTGAGGTGTTCCAGCATCACTTGACGCTGTTCTACCACCTCAATGGGCGCTAGCTTATTACCCGTCTCCAAGTAGTGCTGGATTTCTCTGAAAATCCAAGGTCGTCCTTGAGCACCCCGTCCTATCATCAGAGCATCGACACCGGTGTAATCCAGCACAAAGCGGGCTTTCTCCGGACTGTCGATATCCCCGTTTGCGACAACAGGAATCGAGACATTCTGTTTAATTGCTTTAATGGTGTCGTACTCGGCGTCGCCTTTGTACATGCATTGTCTCGTCCGGCCATGAACGGCCAGCGAGGCGATGCCACAATCCTCGGCAATCTGGGCGATTTGAACACCGTTCCTGTGTTCAGGCTCCCAGCCTGTGCGAATTTTTAACGTAACGGGCACATCTACTGCAGCTACCACGGCTTGTAAAATGTCTTTTACGAGGGGTGGATTTTGCATTAGGGCTGAGCCAGCCAGCTTTTTATTCACTTTTTTTGCAGGACATCCCATGTTGATATCAATGATATGGGCGCCTTGTTCAACGTTGAACTGGGCGGCCTGCGCCATTAACTCTGGATCTGCACCTGCAATTTGCACTGAGCGAATACCTTCCTCACCAGAATGTGTCATACGCTGGCGGCTTTTATCCGTATCCCAAACCTCAGGATTGGATGAAAGCATCTCCGACACCGCTAAGGCTGCACCATAACGAAGACAGAGATTACGGAAAGCTTGATCGGTGACACCTGCCATTGGTGCCACGATCAGCTGATTCTTCAGTTGATAGGGTCCAATCTGCATTTACTGTTTCACCTTAGCTCTTCAAAGGGGCGCTATAGTAGCCCTTTTTATTGGCCGTGAAAAGGTCAATAAATGACCTAGGAGCAATTTTTTTTCTTGACTTTTTAGCCTTGAGAAGTCATCGACAAAATAAGCCTAAGCCAGTGGTGGCGCATGTTGCGCCACCCTTTAGCGTTATTTGCGCGTACCTGTCAAGCGGCTCCAATCTTCTTTGTGAGCCGCTTCGTCCATGTCGAACCATTGGCTATAAAAGTCAGAGATTTCTTGCGCTTGCTCTTTTAGGAGTCCAGAGAGGGCTAATTTACCGCCTGTTTTGACTCGGTCGGCGATAAGGGGGGCAAGTTCGCGCAGTGGGCCTGCGAGAATATTGGCAACTAATACATCGGCCTTAAGATCGGCGGGTTGATCTTCAGGCAGGTAAAGCTCGAGTTGGTCGGCGACATCGTTACGCTCGGCATTGGCTTTTGAGGCGTCAATGGCTTGATAGTCGATGTCGATACCGGTGACTTTTTTCGCGCCCAATTTTAGGGCGGCAACGGCAAGAATGCCTGAGCCACAGCCAAAGTCGATCACTTCTTCGTTGCTTAGATCTAAGCTGTCTAACCACTCTAAACACAGTGCTGTCGTGGGGTGAGTGCCTGTGCCGAAGGCCAGACCCGGATCTAAGATCACGTTGACTGCGCTTGGATCGGGGACTTCACGCCAGCTTGGGCATATCCATAGGCGTTTACCAAATTGGATTGGGTGGTAGTTATCCATCCATTCGCGAACCCAATCTTTGTCTTCAATTTGCTCGATTTTATGGCTGAAGTGTTCACCTAAAAACGGCAGGGTTTTCAGCATCTCAATGCTTGGGGTTAGATCGGTATCGGCTTCGAATAGCGCGACAACCACGGTATCACGCCACAGCGGGGTTTCACCCAGTTTAGGTTCAAAAATCGGGGTGTCTTTACCATCTTCAAAGGTAATGGAGACTGCGCCTTCTTCCATGAGTAAGTCGCTGATGGTTTCTGCATCATCACTGTTAGTGTTAATGCGGAGTTGGATCCAAGGCATGGGTTAAATCCTGTGGCTAGGGTTAAAAAATATCACGCTATTGTATACCCAAACCGCGCTAAATTGCAGAATTCGGTGGCAATTTCGCATTGTCGATTAGATAAATGAGTTGCTGTGCAGCAGGGGATTGGCGAGTGATAAATGGATTTTATTCTACGCCGACAAAGAGTTAGTCAGTCATCCTTTTTGTGCGAAAATGCGAACCGGTCGTTTCGATTTTAAGTATAAACATATGAAATATAATGGTTAATTGGTTTTACCTTTGTTTGGTTTTTTACTTGCTTTTTGTGATCGCCTTCTAAGAGTTGACGCTGCTCCCGTGAGTTGCCTCACGCTTTAAATCTGTGACACTCAGCCGGGTATTTTGTTGCTGCTATGGTGTAGTTTGCAAAGAGGTGTCAACAAACCATCAAAGGTAAAAGCAAGATGATAAGCGTAACGCGCGTTCACACTAGGGTGAAAACACAGGGGATAGGTCACCCTTGGTCGGCTAAGGCTGATCGATTACAGAGCGCGACAGGCATTATGTTGGGATGCTTCCTGTTGTTGCATATGCACTTCGAGTCGAGCATTTTGCTGGGCAAAGAGGCATTTTACCAAGTAGTACAACTGCTTGAAGGCGGTATGTTTAGTAGTACAGGCCATGGCTTTCCGATGGTTACTAAAGTCTTCTCGGTTTTTATGCTGTTAGTGGTGATATTGCATGCCGCAGTTGCGCTTAGGCGGTTTCCGGCACAACTGGGTCAGTGGCGGGCATTGCGCTCGCATTTAGGTGGCATTAATCACCGTGATACCCATGCATGGTTTTGGCAGCTCATTACTGGCTTTATTCTGTTTTTCCTGGTGCCTGTACATCTGTTTACCATGATCTTAAATCCTGAGATTGGCCCACATTTATCCGCCGAGCGTGTTTATCACGATAATGCTTGGCTGCTTTATGCCTTATTGCTGCCCGCAGTGGTGATCCACGCCATGATTGGTTTGTACCGTGTGGCAGTTAAGTGGGGCATTACCACTCAACGCTCCGGCTTACGTAAACTCGCTAAGGTATTGATTATCTATTTGTTGTGCCTAGGTAGCGCTAGCTTAGTTACTTATATGTTGATCGGCAGCGAGTTGACTGTTCCTGTGCAGCCCTATGTGCCCCAGTAATTTGAATGCCAACCCTGCTGCGCGCGTTGCACTGAGATAATTCGCAGCAGGATTTTGTGTCGCTGCCACTCGTTTTTATTGGTTCTATCGCTAATAGTTAAGCATTCGATTAATTATTCGCCTCCTAGTTGATCTAACTCAGGTTTGTTGTTGGATTTGTGAGCGATATTAATTTTTAAAGATCACTTAATGAGCTTGGCTCAATAGAGCCTGTGGCGCGAGGCGAAAGCAATGGCAATCAAACTAAGTATAAAAAAATGGAGTGCGTGGCTGGATTTAAGCCAGAGTGTGTCGGGTGTCATTTTGGCGGTGTTTTTATGGAGTCACTTAGTGTTGGTGTCGTCCATTTTGTTGGGTGGCGATGCTATGAACTGGGTGGCTCGCACTATGGAGCTAAGTTTTCTCTCTAGTGATGGTCATGGCTATCCCTGGGTGGTGACTTGTATTGCCATCGGTATCGGCGCTTTAGCGTTAGTGCATGTGCTAGTGGCATTGCAGAAGCTACCGATGAGTTTGCGTCAGCAAAGGGCGCTGCAACAGCAGATGCAAGTGATCAATCACAGCGATACTCGCCTGTGGCGCTGGCAGGCCATTACGGGTGTGGTGATCCTGTTATTGCTGCCGGTGCATCTGTGGCTTATCGGCTCGGCGCCTGAAACCATAGGTCCGCAGGGCAGCGCCGAGCGGATTTGGAACCAAGGCGTGTGGATGGTGTATCTGCCGCTATTACTGACGGTGGAGTTACATGCGGCCATCGGGGTTTACCGCGTGGCACTGAAGTGGGGCGCGGCGCGGGATCTTAATAGTCGCAGCCGTTTACGTAAGATCAAAACGATTGTGAGTATCGCGTTTATCACTGTAGGGATTGCCTCTTTATTGGCATTTTTACCCCATGCGAGTTGAGCGAAATATAACAAAAGAGTGTTGTCCTAAAACAATAACAGCAGTACCCGTTAAGGAGCAGGCGTGAAACTGATTTATACCGATTCATTAGTGGTTGGTGCCGGATTGGCAGGGCTAAGGGTAGCCATTGCCTCTAAAGAGCGTGGGCTGGATACCTTAGTGCTATCGCTTATTCCTGCCAAACGTTCTCACTCCGCCGCAGCGCAGGGGGGAATGCAGGCAAGCCTTGGCAACGCAGTTAAAGGCATGGGTGATGATGAAGATGTGCACTTTCAAGACACTGTGAAAGGTTCGGACTGGGGCTGCGATCAAGAGGTCGCGAGAATGTTTGCCCACTGTGCGCCAAAGGCAGTACGTGAGTTAGCCAACTGGGGGGTGCCTTGGTCACGTGTTAGTGCTGGTCCACGGGAAGTCATTGTTAACGCACAAAAAGTTACTCTACAGGAAGCCGAAGAAGCCCATGGGTTAATTAATGCCCGCGACTTTGGTGGCACCAAAAAATGGCGCACCTGCTATACCGCCGACGGTACCGGCCACTCTTTACTCTATGCCATGGATAACAAAGCGATTTCGA
The DNA here is from genome assembly GCF_012843185.1 of Shewanella sp. DNRA4. Lineage (NCBI taxonomy): Bacteria > Pseudomonadati > Pseudomonadota > Gammaproteobacteria > Alteromonadales > Shewanellaceae > Shewanella > Shewanella sp. DNRA4. Next base: position 160,625 of record NZ_JABAIP010000006.1, on the reverse strand, counting down.
TGGATATTCCGGTCCATGAGCGCGTCGAAGCGCTGGCGATTATCCACGATGGAGAGCGTTGTCACGGGGTGATTGCCCGCTGTTTAATCACGGGCGAGTTGCGTGCTTATGTGGCGAAATCAACCACCATCGCCACCGGCGGTTATGGCCGGATTTATGAAGTGTCAACCAATGCGATTATCTGCGAAGGCATAGGGCAGGCGCTAGCGCTCGAAACGGGCGTGGCAACGCTTGGCAATATGGAAGCGGTGCAATTCCACCCCACGGCGATTGTGCCCGTTGGCATTTTAACCACTGAGGGTTGCCGCGGTGACGGCGGTTTGCTGCGGGATAAAGACGGTTATCGTTTTATGCCGGACTATGAGCCTGAGAAAAAAGAACTGGCATCGCGGGACGTGGTATCACGGCGCATGACCGAACATATGCGTAAAGGTAAGGGCGTCGATAGTCCCTATGGCCCACATTTATGGCTCGATATCACCCTGCTGGGGCGCAAACATATCGAAACCAACCTGCGTGAAGTGCAAGAAATTTGTGAGAACTTCCTTGGGATCGACCCTGCGAAGGATTGGATACCCGTGCGTCCGACTCAGCATTACTCCATGGGTGGCATTCGCACCAAAGCCACCGGCGAGAGTCCGCAGCTTAAGGGCCTGTTCAGCGTGGGCGAAGCCGCCTGTTGGGATATGCATGGCTTTAACCGCTTAGGTGGTAACTCGCTCGCCGAAACCGTAGTGGGCGGTATGATTATTGGCAAGTATGTTGCTGATTTTTGTGAAAATAATAGCCTTGAAATCAACACAGCGCTTGCCGAAAAGTTTATGCAGCAGGTGCAGACTGAAATCGATACCTTAGTCGATGGTGATGGTCACGAAAACCCCTTCGAGCTTAAGCACGCAATGCAGCGGATTATGATGGATTACGTAGGGATTTTCCGTAATGGGCCTGAACTCGATAAAGCGGTGACTGAGCTTAAAGCCCTGCTTGAACGTTCACGCAAACTCGGCATTAAGTGTAAAAAACGCCACGCCAACCCAGAGCTGGTGGAGGCATTGAGGGTAAAGCGTATGCTCAAAGTCGCGCTGACCGTAGCCTGTGGTGCGGCAGCTCGCACCGAAAGCCGCGGTGCCCATGCCCGTGAGGATTATCCGCAGCGTAATGACCGCGATTGGCTTAATCGCACCCTCGCCAGTTGGCCTGATGCCAATGCGTTGGAACCCGTATTGAGCTACGAGCCGCTAGATGTGATGAAGATGGAACTGCCACCGGGATACCGGGGTTATGGTATCGACAATGCGATTGCTCACCCCGATACCGCTAAACGTGAGCAACAAATTGCTGAAATTTTGGCTGGGCTTGGGGAGGATGCCGATCGCTATCAACGCCAAGCGGCGCTGATGCCTTTCGAGCTGCCACCCAGCCTGCAAGCTAAAAATGAACGTTTAAGTGATACCTTACAAAAACCCTCTGCCAATGCGTTAGGAGAAAAATCATAATGACCCAAGGTCGCCAGTTAACCTTTAATATTTTTCGTTATGATCCACAGGAGCCAAACGATAAGCCGAAAATGGTGCGTTACCAGCTCACCGAAACGCCGGGGATGACAGTATTTATTGCCCTCAATAAGCTGAGAGAAGAGCAAGATACGTCGTTGCAGTTTGACTTTGTCTGTCGGGCAGGGATTTGTGGCAGTTGTGCCATGGTGATCAATGGTTTTCCGACATTAGCTTGCCGCACCTTAACCGCCAAATATCCCAAGGGTGAGATTACCCTGATGCCGTTACCTGGCTTTGAATTGATCGGTGATTTATCGGTTAACACAGGTAAATTTATGCGTGAACTCGCTGAGCGGTTAAAGCTATGGTTACATCCTAAGGCGAATGATATCAGCATTCATCGCCTCGAAGATCCTATGGCTCCTGAAGAAGCTGCTCGCCTGTATGAGTTGGAGCGCTGCGTCGAGTGTGGCGTTTGCGTATCAGCCTGCGCGACCAAGCAAATGCGCGAGACCTTTGTCGGTGCAGTTGGCATGATGAAAATTGCCCGCTTTGAACTCGATAGCCGTGATGCCCGCACTGCGGAGGATTTTTACCATGTGATCGGTAATCAGGATGGGGTGTTTGGGTGTATGACCTTGCTTGGCTGCCAAGACAACTGTCCGAAGGATTTACCCCATATGCAACAGATTGCTTATCTACGCCGAAAAATGGCTATGACGTTGGTTTAGCTTTATTTACGCAGTTGATTTAAAAATAGAAAGCGCCAAATTTGGCGCTTTCTTGTTGGTGATGCTAGCAAGCATAACACTTATGGATCTCGACTTTCTCTACTAACTGCTCGGAGGTGGCGACAAAGGTATTAAAGTGTGGGCTTGCCATATGCGCATCCAGTGCTGCTTGGGATTGCCACACTTCATACATCCAAAACTGATTAGCATTATCTAAAGAATGATGCAGCGTATACTCCAAACAGCCTGCCTCGGTGTGGGTGTCACTTACCAGTTGTTTGAGGACTTTAAAGAGTGAATCACTCTGGCCTGAATGCGCTTGGATTTGCGCAAAAACCGTGATTTTCATTGGCTAAATCCCTCAAGCACAATTTTACCAATCGCTTTGCCCGACTCAATTTGTGCATGGGCCTTTAGCAAGTTTTGCGCATTAATCGTGCCGTAATGCTCACCAAAGGTGCTTTTTACTTTACCGGTATCAATAAGCTCTGCAATGCGGTTGAGTAGATGGTGCTGGGCAATCATATCCTCGGTTTGATACAGGCTGCGGGTAAACATCAGCTCCCAATGCAGCGACAGGCTTTTACGCTTAAGCTTCATCACATCTAACGGGGCTACCGGATCATCAATCAGTGCCAGTTTTCCTTGTGGTTTGAGCACTTTTACAATTTCGTCAAAGTGCTTATCGGTTTGAGTCAGGCTAATCACATGGGTGACATCGGCAATATCTAGCTTAGCCAGCTCTTCCGAGAGGGGTTTATTGTGATTAATCACTGCATCGGCACCTAAGGTTTGCACCCAAGTTGCTGATTCTGGCCGTGATGCGGTACCGATAACCTCTGCTCCAGTCAATTTGACCGCCAGTTGAGTGATAATCGAACCCACACCACCTGCGGCACCGATAATCAGAATACGTGCATCCGTGGCGGAGCCATCTTGTGGTAGACCTAAACGGTCAAACAGCAATTCCCAAGCCGTGATACTGGTTAAGGGTAAGGCTGCCGCCTGTGCGTTGCTTAAGGTTTGCGGTTTATGGCCGACAATGCGCTCATCCACTAACTGATATTCGGCATAGCTGCCACTGCGGCTAATATCGCCGGCATACCAAACTTCATCGCCTACCTTAAATAGGCTGACTTTGTCCCCGATAGCTTTTACAACGCCAACGGCATCCCAACCGAGGATTTTATACTCCCCAGCAGGCGCTGAGCTTGATGCGCGGATCTTGGTATCAACGGGGTTAACCGATATGGCCTTAACCTCGACTAACAAATCAAAACCCGTTGGAGTTGGTTTGGCTAATGTTATGTTTTCTAATGCATTATGCGCATTGACTGCGCCTGCTGTTTGGTAACCTACGGCTCTCATAATCATTCCTCACTGGCGACTCATGTCTGTCACTTGTCATTGAGCACCATTGTGTGAAATATTAACCTTTAGATAAACGGGGTAAAGTTTGTAATTTTTTCAAAGGAAATTTGATAATCATGTTGCTTAATGATCTCGCCTTATTTGTTCGCGTTGCCGATTGCGGCAGCATTTCGGCCGCAGCGGCCGAAATGGACCTCTCTGCTGCTTCAGCGAGCGCAGCGATTAAACGTCTTGAAAAACAGCTTGATACGAGTTTGTTTGTGCGCACGACTCGCAGCCTTAGATTAACCGCTCAAGGGGAGCGTTACCTGATCCATTGCCGCCGCGCCTTAAGTGATCTCGCCCTTGGAGAGCAGGCGATTGCCAGCGATAAAGGTAAGGTCTCTGGCACCTTAAGCCTGTCGGTTTCATCTGACTTTGGGCGAAACTTATTTGTCCCTTGGCTCGATGACTTTCTCTTGGATTTTCCACAGCTGCAAGTGCGTCTGCATTTAGGCGACAATATCAGCAGTTTTTACCACGATAAAATTGATGTGGCGGTGCGTTATGGTAAGCCGCAGGATTCTAATCAAGTTGCCTTTCCGATTTGCAGTGCCGACAGAGTGTTATGTGCATCGCCGGACTATCTTGCTAAATTTGGTCAACCCGAAACCTTAGAGCAGCTAACACAACATAATTGCTTGTTTTATAAGTTAGATGAGAGAACTCACGATCAATGGCAATTTGAGCGTGATGGCCAGGAATGTAAAGTTCGCGTCACGGGGAATCGTAGTGCGAATGATGCTGAAATTGCGCGCCGCTGGGCGGTAGCAGGAAAGGGGTTAGTGTTTAAGTCGAGCTTAGATTTGGCAGAGGATATTATGGCTGGGCGTTTAGTGCCCTTGTTACCAGAATATCGCGGCGAGTCGGTCAATTTATACTTAGTGTGCCCAGGACGCGAACATGTCACACCCGTGGTGTTACTGCTTCGCGAAATGTTACGTCGCCGTTGTAAAGAATTGCAAACTCAACTGGCTGCTCATCATATTATCCCAAACTACCGTTAAGCTATTTGCATTATGGTGGCATATGTAAATAATCGTACTGCATGTTGTTATTTGCTGTTTTTAATCTGTTTTTAAATTGTTTTTTATGGCGGTTTTTTCTGTTATGAATTGTGTTGTTTATGTTTAATGTCGCTAATTTTTTCTGATCTAACTCATATTTATTTTAATTGCATATGAGTTGTCGCTGGCTTGAGTTGAAAAGCATTTTTTTTCGTGCGTATGATGCGATAAATGTATCGTTTTGTATCTTTAACTGTGGGTCACAGTGGATATTATTTATAGTATGACGTATTGACTGAAAATGTTAACTAAATTAGCCACAAAAAATTACTCAAAAATACCGAAACATCTTCATCCCATAGTCGGTGGATTACTGGTGCTCGGAATATTATGGTTGAGCTTATCGCTAAGTGTTTCTGCTAAAAATGAAATTTATTCTGTTGAAAAGAATGATTTTTTAATGGCTTCGACACTTGTGGCGCAGAGTGAGTTTGTGGGCCATAAATCGACAATCGTACTGAATGAATATAGCGTTACACTTTGGAATTGGTTTTGTGAAACTAATTTTGAAAGCATATTTATTGGGCTGTCTTTTTTTGTTTTATTTAGTGTTATTTATTTCATTTCAGCTATTTTTCTGCGTAGTTACATTCTTAATTTGGAACATTGTTATTCCATTTTACTTAATTGGATAAAGTCTATTCAAGCAAGTACATCCTAGCGCTATATAGAGCGCATGCTCACTATCAATATTTTCATCAAAATATAAATCAAGGTTTTATTATGCAACCAACGAATAATCAATATTATTCGTCGATTTCTCGTCGACGAAATAAATGGTCTGTGCTTTTCTGCTTGCAGGTGATGCTGGCGAGCTTTTCATTTGTTGGCCAAGTATTGGCTGTCAATGAATTTGAGTTAGCCACGGATGCACAAGCTGCAAAATGGTCTGGCTACGTTAATGTTGGGTTTACCCGAAACATTTATGACTCGGATAGTTATTACGCCTATCAAGCCTATAACATCGATAGCCGGATCGATTACAAGGCAAATTGGGGCAATGTGCTGTTTACCCTTGGGGGCGAAAAGCAAACATTGCATGGCAAAGAGTCCAGTTTTTATGACCCTTTGCTGGAATACCGCACACCACTGTATGCCTTAAGCGATACCGTCTCATTCAAAGGCAGTTTAGGTGTGTATTTGCCCGCAGAGCGCGAATCAAAATTGGATAGGTTGCAATATGCACCGCGTATTGCTGCGTACTTATTTTGGAGCCCGCTAGATAACCTAAGTTTTTATTTTTCACCGCGCTATCGCTACAACGCTTACCAATACAAAACCGCAGGTGAGCGTGTGTTGGTTGAACAGCAACTCGATGGATTACTCGATGCTTATTGGCAAATTACGGCCAATTGGTATTTGGACGTGAGTGGTCGTTATCGAATTTCCAAAAACTATTACGGTCGCCGACTCGACGATCAATTTACCTTCGCCCAAGAACTCGGTTGGTCGTTTAAGCCTGACTGGGTATTGGCTGTTGGTCATAACAATAGTGGTCGTTTTTACAACCCAGAAGTGGGGACATCTCAGGGATTTGAGATTTATGACAAAAAGAGTTCAACCTTTTATTTGTCAGTCACTAAATATCTATAAAAACAGTCGTTAAGAGGAATCTATGAAGAAGTCCATGGTATGTCTGGCGATCACCAGCGCACTAACCCTTGTAGGGTGTGGTGCTGGCGATGAGCCTTATAAAGAACTCCCCAAAGATGAAAAGCAAGTCACCACTGCCGACATCGATAAAGCCACTGAGCGGCAATATCTTTATATTCGCAGTGTAGGTAAGGCTCCGCGTTATGCCGCCGAGGTGCGAGGTTTTACCCAAGGTGATCCTAAGCTGGTGACCTTGCACAAAACAGAGAATGGCATCCAAGTGCGTCAAATTGACCGGGATAATATCGGATTAGGCCATGACAGCCGTTATCCTAATGAGTATAACCAAGCCCCAGTGTTAACCATTCCTGGCGAATATATCGACTTTAAATGTACTGAAGACAAATGGCGCGAGTGCATTAACGTAGAGCAAGTTAACACCGATGCTAATTTAACATGGCAGGATAAGCGCTACTTTGTTCCTGACTTTGCGAAAGCTAAAATTGCTGAGTTAGATATTAATGACATTATTACCTTCGGTGAATGTGTGACTGAAACCGAAGCCCCCCGTTTGGTTACCTCTAATGGTCAAAAAGGCTATGAAATGGATTTAGCCAAAGGGGTGGTCAACTTTGAAATTGAACATACTTATCAAGCTTCTCCAAGTTGCTTTAACCAATTTTACGGTGGCAACCTCGACAACTTATCCTTTACGACCACCGAGTTTATTTCGATTGTGGCGGTGGATCAGTTAGCCAGTAAAGACTATCAAGCAATACCCTATGCTGAAAACGAAAAGGGCGCATTTGGTTTCTTTACCTCTTCCCATACTTATCGTGATGCGACTGATTCAGAGGGCGTTGACGGGTATGTGCGTACCTACATGAATCGCTTCAATCCGGCCAAATTGGAACTGACTTATTACTTGAGTAATAATTTCTACGATGCGAAAAATAAACCCTTTTTGGATGCTGCTATCGAGTCCGTGACGGCAATTAACATTCAAAACAAGTTGTATAAAACGGGTTTTCCACAGATAAAACTTGAGCAAGCCCACGATAAACGCCATGGCGACCTGCGCTATAGCAACATCACTTTATTTGATGAACCGCTGGATAATGGTTTGGCGGGTTATGGCCCATCCGCGGCAAACCCGCTTACAGGCGAAATTGTGAGTGCGCGAGTCAATCAATACAGCTCGAATCTAAAACAAGGCGCAGTACGTTACTATCGCCAAGTGCGTTTAGATTATAACAGAGGCAAATTGGACGCGAATTCAGTCACATCGTTAACGGGCGAGCCTTATGTGTCGAATTTGAACAAGCCAGATGTCAGCGTTGATACTGTGCCAGTTGAGGCGGCGGCATTTGAACAACCGACTCAGCAGCTTATTGCAGCACCCAAATCAATGTTATTAACGCCTAAGGATAATAGTCTCGATGCTTTGGCGGATTTTGATGAAAAAACACAAGCGTTTTGGTCTGAAAATTCAATGATGCATGTGGATACCGTGTTTGCTACAGGTGGTAGTAATCGTGAATTACCTCGCGGTATCAAAGGTCATGAAATTGATTGGAAAAAAGCCGAAATGTGGGTTGATGGCAAAGTGGGCGGTAAATTAGCGGCATTTGAAGATTTGCCGATAAGTTTACAAGACTCATTAACTACAGCCCTTGCTGCACAAGCATTTGCCGGCACCTTGACCCATGAATTAGGGCATACCTTTGGCTTAAGACATAACTTTGCTGGGAGTCGCGACCACGACAATACCTTTAACCAAGCACAACTGACGGAGTTAAAAGCCGCCTTTAGCGATGCAGGTTACCCAGATATTACTGTTAATGCCGAGTTTTCGAGCCAAATGGACTACAACGTGAATCGGTTTGCAACCACGTTTGAACCCTATGACTTAGCGGCGTTACGTTTTGGCTATGCCCGCGAAGTGGAAACAAAGGCTAACGAATTTGTATCGCTCAAAGCGGAAGATGCTAAGCGTCGTGATGAACTCGCTAAAGGTGTGGTGAACGGTGAGACCCGATTTGGCGCGCTTTATAACATAGAGCAAAACAACAGCCTACGTCAGTATTCGTTCTGTACCGATGAGCACGTGTCTCTGAACAGCAACTGTAATCGCGGTGACGCGGGTAAAAACTTAGATGATATTGGTCAGTTTTATATCGAAAAGTACTTCGATAGCTACGAGACCATGAACCTACGCCATAATCGTCAATCTTTGTTTGAAGATCATAGCCTAAGTTACACCATCAATCGTAAAGCGCAGTTTGATGAAATACGTCAATTCATTGAAGATGTGAGCTTTTTAGAACAATTGTTTGGTTTATCAGAGAACTTTTTTGCTGGTGAGTGCGAACGATTGGCGGCCACAGGAAGTGATGCTTGGTATTGCGCGAATCAGCGGGCGATGAATCAGGCGGCAGATTTCTTCCTCAAGCTGGCGGGAGAAAATGATGCAACCCTCGATGTGACATACAAACAAGCTGATGGCAGCGTAGCGTTAAGACAGCAGTACAATTTTGCTAAGGTACTTGAGCAATATCGTTTTAAAAGCGGCGATATGAAGGCGCAATTTGAGCCGGGTGAGGTGATCAGTCAGTTCTCTGATTCCCCAGAAGCCTTGAAAGAGTTGATCATTAAATCGCAAATAAATCCTCAATTTCAGGATTTATTAACGGCTGATGTTAGCTTTTCGGGCCGCTTACTCAACGGTATTAAAACGCCTGCATCCTCACCTAACCATCCGTATGTAAATGAGCGCGACGTGTTAGGTGTATGGCCTGATAAATTGTTAGCCGTGCGAGCCTTAGTATCACGTACAACGCCCCGCAGCACATCGAGTCGTGGTTATAAAGCCTTGGTTGATTTACCGAATGTGGGTCCAGTGTTCCAAGACATGTTGTGTAAGATGACCATGGGTGAAGGCCCAGGGCTGACTCGTGGTAGCACGCCGCTCTTTACCGAAAGCTGTGGCGTAAGTGGTAAGCTCGATAGTTATCTGCCTTATTACACTGATTTTGCCCAACAAAGTATTGAACCATTACCTAATTACGATCGCTCAGTTTCACGTTATTTCCAATTTGATACTGTTAACGGCCAGCCAAAAGGTAAGAGCAATTTACTGCAGATGATATTACGCCAAGTGGTGCTTGCATCGGTTGACAGTGATTATCAAGGCGAGCAAAAAGCCAGAGTATGGCGTGAATACGTCGGTATTCATCTAGCCGGCCCTGCATTAGCCACACAAGCGGAAGTGACAGTAAATGGCCGTGTGTATGCTGCGACCGCAGAAAACACTTTAGCATTGGCGCTGATCAATCGAATTAAAGAAATGGAAACCTTTAAGACGCAGGTCGGCGAGGCCACGCTTGCCATCAAGTTAAACAACGGTACAGTAGGTGAGATAATTGATGGGCAACTAAGCCGAGATCAGTTAGTACTCAGTTATTTACCTGTGCTTGATTAAGTCACTTGAATCGAGTGAGCCGCACCCGCGGCTTTGCAATCCATCACCATGTGTAAAACGTAAAAAAGGCCGCTCAGTGAGCGGCCTTATTATTCATGCAATCTTATATGGCTTAAGACTTTGCGCGTTTCATCGCGGTGAAGAATTCTTCGTTAGTCTTAGTCATCGCCAGCTTATCAATGAGGAATTCCATTGCACTGACTTCATCCATTGGATTGAGGATCTTACGCAGGATCCACATTTTTTGCAGTTCGTCTGGATTTGTCAGCTTCTCTTCACGACGAGTACCACTGCGGTTAAAGTCAATCGCAGGGAAGACGCGTTTTTCAGCGGCTTTGCGTGACAGATGCAGCTCTTGGTTACCAGTACCTTTAAACTCTTCGTAAATCACTTCGTCCATCTTAGAACCAGTATCGACTAACGCAGTAGCGATAATGGTTAAGCTGCCGCCGTGTTCGATGTTACGTGCTGCACCGAAGAAGCGTTTTGGACGATGCAGGGCGTTGGCGTCCACACCACCGGTTAACACTTTGCCTGATGAAGGGATTACAGTGTTGTAAGCACGCGCCAAACGGGTGATAGAGTCGAGCAGAATCACCACGTCTTTTTTGTGTTCGACTAAACGTTTAGCCTTTTCAATAACCATTTCAGCCACTTGTACGTGACGACTTGCTGGTTCGTCGAAGGTAGATGCAATAACTTCACCTTTAACGAGGCGTTGCATCTCGGTTACTTCTTCTGGGCGTTCATCGATCAGCAGAACCATCAATACCACTTCAGGGTTGTTGTAGGTAATGGATTGCGCAATGTTTTGCAGTAATAGCGTTTTACCCGCTTTTGGTGGCGCAACGATCAGACCACGTTGACCTTTACCGATAGGTGAGCATAAATCCAGAATACGGGCAGTGATGTCTTCAGTTGAGCCATTACCACGCTCCATACGCATACGTTCTTCTGCGTGGAGTGGGGTTAAGTTTTCAAAGAGGATTTTATTGCGAGAGTTTTCAGGTTTATCAAAGTTAACTTCGTTAACTTTTAACAGGGCAAAATAACGTTCACCTTCTTTTGGTGGACGAATCTTACCAAAAATGGTGTCACCCGTTCGCATGTTGAAACGGCGAATTTGGCTTGGTGACACGTAAATATCATCAGGGCCAGCTAAGTAAGATCCATCTGCACTTCGTAAGAAACCGAATCCGTCTTGGAGTATCTCTAATACGCCGCCACCGAAAATGTCTTCGCCACTTTTGGCGTGGGCTTTAAGGATGGAGAAAATAATGTCCTGCTTGCGAGCACGGGCCATATTTTCGAGTTTCATGTTTTCGGCTAGCGAAACTAGGTCGGATATCGGCGTGTCTTTTAATTCAGTTAAGTTCATGTTGGGGATCTTGTGTTACGCGACAAAGCTTACCGCGATCAATCAGTAAAGTTTGTGATTCAGGATAGTGATTGACGAGCGAGAAGTGGTTTAGTTAGAAAGAATCTGGTTATTAAAGTAGCACTAACAAAGCGGGGCGTCCAGAAATTTAGGGGCATTCCGGCACAATTTAATTTCAGCTTGTGCCGGAGGTCACTCATAACGACAACAAATTAGATTTGTGCGTCGATAAACTCTTTTAACTGAGTTTTAGAGAGCGCGCCAACTTTGGTCGCTGCCAACTCACCGTTTTTGAATAACAGCAATGTTGGAATGCCGCGAACGCCGTATTTCGCTGGAGAAACGTTGTTCTGGTCAACGTTTAATTTAGCGATAGTTACGCGACCGGCATACTCTTCGGCAACGTCGTCAAGGATTGGCGCGATCATTTTACATGGACCACACCATTCAGCCCAAAAGTCTACCAATACTGGTAAATCGGCCTTTAATACGTCGTTTTCGAAGCTGTCGTCGCTCAGGTATATAATTTTATCGCTCATGATGTTCTCCAGTTTGGTTGCCATTGCTGGTTTGTTAATGGCTTACCATGTATATTGGGGCTGAAAAATAGCTTTTCAAGTTACCTTTTACAATGTGGCTATTTCAAACGATCGAGTATCTTATTGCAACCCCAAATGGTATGCTTGCGCTATGAGCCAAACACATTTATCAAATCAAAAATTTGCCGACTTACCTCTGCATCCTGAGGTTAAACAGGCCCTTGCCGAGAACGGCTTTGAATTTTGTACGCCGATTCAGGCGTTATCATTACCCGTATTACTTCAATCAAAAGATATCGCTGGCCAAGCTCAGACGGGCACTGGCAAGACAATGGCGTTTTTGGTTGCCACATTTAACCATTTATTGTCGACCCCTGTTCCTGAAGGGCGTCAATTAAATCAACCGCGTGCCATTATCATGGCGCCCACCCGTGAATTAGCCATTCAAATTGCTAAGGACGCGATTTTACTCGCGAAACATACTCGCTTAAAGGTAGGGATTGTTTACGGTGGTGAGAGTTATGACGTCCAACGTAAAGTGCTTGACCAAGGTGTTGACATCTTAATCGGTACAACCGGACGGATTATCGATTATGTGCGTCAGGGCATTATTAGCTTAAATGCGATTCAAGCCGTGGTGTTAGATGAAGCCGATCGTATGTTCGACCTCGGTTTTATCAAGGATATTCGTTTCTTATTCCGACGCATGCCTAATGCCGATCAGCGCCTGAACATGTTGTTTTCAGCGACGCTTTCAATGAAGGTGCAAGAGTTGGCTTATGATCATATGAATGATCCGGTGAAAGTCGAAATTGCCCCCGAAGAAAAAACCTCAAAGAATATCAAAGAAGAAATTTTCTATCCTTCCCAAGAAGATAAGATGCGTTTATTGCTAACGCTGATTGAAGAAGATTGGCCTGAGAAAGCCATTGTTTTTTCAAACACTAAGCATAGCTGCGAGAACTTATGGGCTTGGCTTGAGGGTGATGGTCACCGTGTGGGTTTGCTCACTGGGGATGTGCCACAGAAGAAACGTATTCGAATCCTAGAGCAATTTACGCAAGGTCAATTAGATATCTTGGTTGCGACTGACGTGGCTGCACGTGGCCTGCATATCTCTGATGTTTCCCATGTTTACAATTATGATTTACCTGATGATTGTGAAGATTACGTCCACCGTATTGGTCGTACTGGGCGAGCGGGTAACAAAGGGGTATCAGTTAGTTTTGCCTGTGAAGAATACGCACTAAACTTGCCAGCGATTGAGACTTATATTAATCACTCAATCCCAGTGAGTAATTATGACCGCGATGCGTTACTGGATGATATTCCACAGCCAGCTAAGATTCATCGCAAACATCCAGCGGGAGCTCGTAATTTACGTGAGCGCTCTGGGGTGAGTCGTACTCAAGGTGCACATCGTAGTGGTGGTCGTCCACCTCGCCATGACAGGACGCGTAGACAGCCGTAAATGCCAACACCCGCTTATGCTGCCATTACTTTAGGCTCTAACAGTTTTAATATGCTGATCGCTAAAACAAAAGGTGGTCAGCCACATATTATTGCTAAGTACAAACGTAAAGTAAGGTTAGCCGAAGGGATTGGCGAAGACGGTTATTTATCACAGGAAGTGATGCAACGAGGTTTAGATTGCCTCGCCATGTTTGCCCAAATGTTAGCACTGCATAAAGTCCATCCTAATCATGTTGCTGTGATTGCCACAGCAACACTGCGTACTATCAATAACGCCGACGAGTTTAACCAGAGGGCAACTCCCCTTCTCGGTCACCCGATTGAGATTATTTCGGGCATGCGTGAAGCTGAGCTGATTTATCAAGGTATGGTGGCAACAACCTGTGGCCAAGGTCGACGCTTAGTGATTGATATTGGTGGAGCAAGTACCGAATTTATTATCGGGGATGGTCATCAGGTTCAGTTTAAGACTAGCTTGCCTATGGGCAGCGTGACCTTTAACCGCCGTTTCTTCAACAACGCGCCGTTGCAAGAGCTCGATTTTGACGATGCTAAGCAGGAAGTGCTAGCAGTCTTAGGTGAACATAGGCAAAGGCTAAAAGACTTAGGATGGCACTGTGTGGTGGGGGCTTCTGGCGCAGTGCAATCTGTGGTCGAAGTGTTAATGCACCGTAAGCAGTCTGAAATCATCACTTTGGCTGTGCTGACACAGCTGAAAGCGGAAATCCTCGCCGAGGAAGATGTGAGTCTTGAGGGGATTATCGGCTTAAGCGCCGAACGTGCGCCGACATTTGCCGCAGGGGTGGCGATTTTACTTGCGCTCTTTGAACTCTTAGGAATTGAGCAGTTGGCGCTATCAGGTGGAGCATTGCGTGAGGGTGTGTTAGTGATGCTGGCGCAGCGGATTTTAGAAGAAGCGATTTAATACGATTGGTATAACCTCACATCTATTATTAAAAGACAAAGGCCGCCAAGTTTACACTTGGCGGCCTTTGTTATTATTCGGGTACGATTACTTTAAGATCTCGGCTAAATCTTTTTCGAGCGAGACGGTTGGACGCTCTACGATACGGCCAATTTCTTTACCTTGTTGTTGCACGATAAAGGTGGGAATACGTTTGAATTCGTATTTTGCCGCCAGTCCTTCAGGGTCTTGCTTGCTGCGATCGACACCAATATAAGTCACTTTAATATTGGGGTTCGCCACTTCTTCGATAATACGGATAAAACGTGGCGTTTCGCGATGACAGTCTGGGCACCAAGTACCAATGATCACGACGATTTCTGTTGGTTCTGTGACTTTTTTGAGTGGTGCTAAGGCGTCGGTATCGACTTGGTAGCTTTTGTAGCCCTCAGCAAACTCATTGAGATCTTTTACTAAATGTTGCGCTTCAACTACACCGGTTAAAATCACTTCTTGTTTCTCCTCGCTGCAGGTGGCAATCAAGCCCTGTTTTTGCTCTTCAAAGCCACAGCCGCCATTTGCTAGTACTTGGCAACTAAAAAATAACGCGGTCGTGGCGAGTAATGCTTTAACGTTATTGTGCATGATATGCCCTCAAAATCGAAGAAGAATAATGAATTTGCATTCAAGCACTAATTTACGTTTTGTAAAAGTTGTGAATGAATTTGCTGCAAGCCAGATCACGTATCGCTAATGTAAATTTGGCTATTACCCATAAAAAGATGTGATTAGTTTTGTGCTAATAGCTTGGCGAGGATAGGTTTATTAGCATCAGGGAAGTCATAATGGGTGAGCTCGTGCTTATCGACCCAGACGATTTGTTGTCCTTCAAGCCCTTGCGCCTCGCCCGTAAAGTCACTCACAGTGTGAATATCGAGTAGTACCTGTTTATCTGGGTAGTCGTAGCTTAACGCCATAAAAGGTTCGCTCGAATGGACGTTAAGCGCCACTTCTTCTTTTAACTCACGAATTAAGGCTTGGGTAACGGTTTCGTTTTGCTCCACTTTTCCACCGGGAAATTCCCATTTGCCGCCTTGATGTAAATGCTCTGGGCGCTTGGCGAGTAGGATTTGTCCGTCAGTATTAAGAATAATGCCCACGGCAACATGAATACGTTTTGTCATAAATTTCTACTTATCACTGTATGAACAACAATCCGAGACTCGTCGGTTCTGGTCGTTGGTAAATAAACTGAGTTGTTGTATGAGGCTTATTCTTTAAAGAAGCTTTCTTCGTCGTAACCAAGTTCGTCTAAAGCGTCGACATCAAACTCAGATTTGACTGGAATGGCGTGTTTCTCCGATGCCCAATCACCGAGATCGATCATCTTACAGCGCTCACTGCAAAAAGGTTTGAACTCTGACTGAGGGCTCCATTGTACTGGAGTTTTACAAATTGGGCAGTTGACGGTTAACGGCATAATGGGGATCTCTTGATTTACTGCTGAATAACGAATAACGAATAACGAATAACGAATAACGAATAACGGTTATCAATGGCTTTAGTGTAAAGGCTTCACGCGCAGGTCGCTAGTAAGAATTCGATGCTACGGTCTGAGTGGCGTTGTTGATCGAATTGTACAAAATGAATGGCATAACGATTTTTATGGCCACTGATCGTGGGATAACAACCGTGGGAAGCATCGACTTTGACTCTAACTAATGACAGGGCTTGAGTGCTATCCCCTTGATAAAAACCGGCATGAGCGGTGGCATTATCGAAATCAGCGGTACTGCGGGTAAGTTGAAGCAAAAGCGTGATGGGTGTGAGTAGGGGATCGAAATGACTTATCCAAGCTTGATAATCCAGGCGTCTTTCTTCCCAGGGTTTGGCGAGCCAAAAATGCAGTTGGGGAAGGTCGAAGTTACAGCAGGCACCTGGCATACCAAAGCGTTGCCTGAGTGCAGATAAGAATCTGTCTTGCTTTAGCTGGCTCCCACAGCGTTCGGGGCGTTGTAACGGTTCTCTGGCTTGGGTTAAGGCTTGAATATAAAAGCGGATTTGTTCGCTATCGACATGCTCGAGTTCTTGCCATTTGCTCAGTTGCAGTAGATTTCGCTCGATATCTTTGAGGACCTCATTGCGGTAGTCGCAGCGCTCCGAGAGCTCGCACAGGGAAAACAGAGGGTAGAAACATCTATGCTGGTGGTCGTGATTTAGGTTATTACAGAGCTGCTTATTGAGGTATTCGAGCCGCAAGTAGCTGCGGATCTTCTCATTTAAAGGCTGTTCATAAACTAAGTCAGTCATGGGCGTTGTGATTACCAGATAATTGTAAATAGCGCTGATGCAATGCTTGCACCTCTTGTTTTAGCGTTGATATCTCTCCCTGATTATCAATAATGTCATCGGCTCTAGCGAGTTTTTCACTGCGGCTACACTGGCTCTCAATGATGTTATTTACTTGAGTTGCTTCGACATTGTCCCGCTTTACGGTACGGCTTATTTGTAACTCTGGCGAAATATCCACCACTAAAGTCCGATTGACTAACCTATCTAACCCGTTCTCAAATAGCAAGGGTACAACCATAATTACATAGTCTGAGGTGGCATTTTTGACTTGCAAAAGCATTTCTTGGCGGATCATAGGGTGCAGCAGTTGATTTAACCACTGACGCGCTTGTTCATCGCTAAACACTCGTTGCCTAAGTTTTGCGCGGTCAAGCTCGCCCGAAGCCGTTAAGATTTCTGTCCCAAAATGGTCAATAATGGCGTTTAATCCGTAGGTGCCTGGTGCGACGACTTCTCGGGCAACGACATCGGCATCGACTAGGCAAACACCTTCTGCCGCGAACAGATTCGCCACGGTCGTTTTACCACTGCCAATCCCGCCCGTTAAACCGACAACAAATTTGGACATAAAACTCTCTTAAAAGCGATGAAGGACGTGACGCTGCTAGGACCTAGAACGGACTAGACTTCGTCCTGCTAGGGCGTCGCTGCGCTCCTTCTAGAACCTAAAGCCTAGAACCTATAAGGCCGAAGCCAGTTCTATAACGTACTTAAATACCAATCCACAATAGGTTGACCCCATATTAGGGCGATCCAACCTGCGGCGGCAATGTAAGGACCAAAGGGAATCGGATTTGCCAGTTGATTACGTTTGGTCAAGATCAGCGTGATGCCTACGAGGGCACCCACTAAGGATGAAAGTAAAATCACCAGTGGCAACATTTGCCAACCAAGCCAAGCACCAAATACGGCAAGCAGTTTAAAATCACCATAGCCCATGCCTTCTTTACCGGTTAACAGCTTAAATAGCCAAAAAATCGACCATAAACTTAAATAGCCTACTGCGGCACCAATAATCGCATCGGTTGGGTTGGTAAAGGTATGGTTGAGGTTAATGAGTAGTCCTAACCATAGCAGGGGAAGTGTCATCTGGTCGGGAAGCAGCATTTCATCCAGATCGATTCCGGTGAGCGCAATCAATACAAAAGTGAGTATTGCAGCAAATATAAATTGCCCGCTGGGGCCAAAATGCCAGGCGAGTGTTGCAACGAGTAACCCTGTTATTAGCTCAATAATCGGATAGCGTGAGGAAATGGGGGCATGACAGGCTGCGCATTTTCCTCTGAGCATTAACCAGCCCATAATCGGCAAATTATGCCAAGGCTTGATGGCGGTTTTACATTTAGGGCAGGCAGAGCCAGGTACCACAAGATTGTATTTGGGAGGATAGTGATCGATCGGTTTATTGAGCTTTTCTATTCCTACTTGCTTAACAATATCTGCATGATATTCCTGCAGATACTGATTACATTCCTGTTGCCATTCGCGCTTCATCATCACCGGAAAGCGGTGAATCACCACATTTAAAAAGCTGCCAATGGTGGCGGCAAACACAAAACTTAATAAGATAAAAAGCCATGGTGCTTGGTCAAAAGTGTGACCCAATAAAGTGAAAAATTCAGTCATTATTCTTACTTAATTATATTGTTCAATGTAAAACGGATTTTAGGCCTCTAGGACGCTTCGCTGCTCTAGAACCTAGAATCCATAAGGGCGTAGCCCGTTTTGCTTTTTCTGGCTGCTGCGGTTTTTGCAACGTTCTAGCCACCAACCACCTTACCCATTTGGAAGATGGGTAAATACATAGCGACAATAAGACCACCAACAACAGTGCCAATGACCACCATCATGATAGGTTCAATTAGGCTGGATAAACCATCAACAGCATCATCGACTTGCATCTCATAGATAGTTGAAACTTTATTAAGCATATTATCAAGTGAGCCTGATTCTTCGCCAATCATCACCATTTGGATCAGCATATCGGGGAACAGCCCTGTGGTTCGCATTGCCACGTTCATTTGCATCCCGGCCATCACTTCTTGGCGGATTTTTAAAATGGCTTTACGGTATACCGCATTGCCCGATGCTCCGGCCGCGGATTCTAAGCCGTCGATTAAGGGGACACCAGCGGCAAAGGTGGTGGCTAAGGTACGGGCAAAACGCGCCATAGCGCCTTTGTGTAGAATGGGACCAATAGCTGGAATTTTTAAGATGACTTCGTCAACTCTGTCTCTCACGATTTGCGAGTTCCTATGAGCCCTCACAAATAAAAATACGCCAGCCACTATGGCACCCAAAAAGATATACCAAGAGGATTGTAAGCCGCGGGAGATTTGCAGCACTAATTGGGTAAAAGCAGGCAACTCGGCCCCAAAGCCCTTAAAAATATCTTCAAATTGTGGCACCACAAACAGTAATAATAGTGCCGTTACTAAAATAGCGACTATTACTACTGCTGCCGGATAAAACATGGCTTTTTTAATCTTAGATTTTAATGCTTCAGATTTTTCACGGTAGGTCGCAATACGATCAAACACTACATCGAGTGAGCCTGAATGTTCACCCGCCGCCACTAAATCGACATAAAGATCATCAAAGTAACGTCGGTGGGGACGCAAAGCATCAGATAACGGAATACCTGACTGGATCTCCGATAGAATTGTCGCTAACAGCTCACGCATTTTTGCTTTTTCATGGCCGCGACCCAGTAATTCAATGGTAGTCACTAATGGCACCCCAGCGGCAAGCATGGTGGCAATTTGCCGAGTCACCATAGCAATATCCATAGGGGTAATTTTGGCATCGCCTAATTTAAATAAGGCGGCCGATTGTTTGCGAACGGTTTTAGGATTTACCCCTTGAGATTTTAACTTGCTACGAACCTCAGCAGCAGAGGCCCCCCTCAGTTCGCCACTGGTTTTTTGGCCGTCGCGGTTAACACCTTTCCATTCAAAGGTATAAATTTTAGGTTGGCTTTTTTGCTCAATCTTTTTTGGGCGAGGCTTTTTTACTGTGGTTGCCGTAGCCATAAATTATCCCTGTTGGTTGTAAAGCTAAGAAGGACGTTGCTGCGCAACTGTTAGAACGCTCACATGCTCGCTCTAGCATCTAGAGCCTAGCTCCTAGAAGGGCGCAGTCCGTCCCGCTATTAAAAACTGGTTACCCGATTCACTTCGGCAATACTGGTGACACCTTGGAGCACTTTTAGTAGTCCAGATTGCCGCAAGTCGCGCATCCCTTGGGCCTTGGCTTGGTCGGCAATTTGCAATGAATTACCCCCTTCCATAATAGTACGGGCAATTTCATCTGACATCTTCATCACTTCGTAAATACCTACCCGTCCTTTATAGCCACCAGAACAATGCTCACAACCCACGGGTTTATAGGTGATAAACCCTTGGGCGATTTGCGCATCACTAAAGCCTAAACGCTTTAGCTCATGTTCAGGTATTTGTTCGGGTTGCTTGCATTCAGGGCAAAGTCGCCGTGCAAGTCGCTGAGCAATAATTAAATTGACTGAGCTGGCAATATTATAGCCGGGTACGCCCATATTAATTAAACGGGTGAGTGTTTCTGCCGCCGAGTTAGTATGCAGGGTTGATAGAACCAAGTGGCCTGTTTGTGCGGCTTTAATGGCAATTTCGGCGGTTTCAAGGTCACGGATTTCCCCGACCATCACCACATCGGGGTCTTGGCGCAAAAAGGAGCGCAGTGCCGAGGCGAAGGTTAAACCTGCTTTTAAATTAATATGGACTTGGTTTACCCCCTCAAGGTTAATTTCCACCGGATCTTCGGCGGTGGAAATATTACGCTCGGCGGTATTGAGGATATTTAAGCCTGTATAGAGCGAAACGGTTTTACCCGAACCTGTTGGGCCTGTCACTAATATCATGCCTTGGGGTTTGGCTAGCATCTCAAGGTAGAGCTTTTCTTGATCAGGTTCGTAGCCGAGTTTTTCGATACCGAGCTGTGCGGAAGAAGAATCCAATATCCGCATTACAATTTTTTCGCCCCACAGAGTCGGCAGGGTACTTACCCGAAAGTCGATAGACTTAGTGCGGGATAGCTTCATTTTAATCCGGCCATCCTGGGGGACGCGACGCTCGGCAATATCCAGCTTTGACATTACCTTTAAGCGCGCTGAGAGTCGTCCGGCTAGGCTGATTGGCGGCTCGGAGACTTCATGCAAAATACCATCGATACGAAAACGGATACGATAGCGTTTTTCATAGGGCTCAAAATGTAAGTCTGAAGCGCCCTTACGAATAGCATCGGTTAGTATCTTATTGATATAAATGACGATAGGGGCATCGTCACTGGATTCACTAGCATTGTCTTCATTGCGTTTATCGGTATCGGTAATTTCGATACCAGCAAGCGCTGCTTCATCCATGCCGCTTAAATCAAGGCCAGTAATATCTTCTTCGAGTACCTTTTCAAGGGCCTTAGCGAGCTTATCTTCTTCCACCAAAATCGCTTCGGCATGCAACCCAGCACTAAATTGGAATTCCTCAAGGGCGGCAATATTGGTAGGATCTGAAGTGGCGATATAAAGGCGATTGCCGCGCTTAAATAGCGGTAAGCAGCGGTGTTTTTCAATCAGTTTTTTATTCAGAAACTCTTCGGGTATTGCGTTAACATCAAATTCGGCTAAATCCAACAGCGGGGTGCCATATTCCTCATAGCAAAGCTCGGCAATACTGCGGGCTGACACGAGCTTAGTTTGCACTAAGGTGGTGACTAAGGTTTGTTTGTTTTGGCGGGATTTGGTGATGGCACTCGCCATCTGCTCTTCATTTAGCAGCCCTTTACGAATAAATAAAGTGGATAAACCTAAATGTAAGCCAGAGGTGGGCATCGATAGACCTAATATTGAAAAATAAAGAAGAGAGAGTTATCCCTCTTCTTCATTAGATTCATTAGAGAACAAATTTAAATTTGCTGTTATGGCGCTGCGGTTACATTACTACCAGCACCAGCAACGCATTGCTCTGGAGTTGCACCAGAAGCAGTCGAATCTGCTTCATAAGTTACTAAACCATCATTTGTAAGTTTGGCCGTTACTGAGCAATTTCCTTCATTAAAAGTTAAGTTCCCACCAGCACCTTCTGCAAAAGTACCTTCAACACCACCTAATTGAGCAACGTCTTTCATATCCTTGTTAATAGTGTCACAACCAACACCTGATTGAACACATGTAACGGCTTTAGTAGTGTAAGACGCTAGGCCTTTCATCGCCGCGCCACCATGGGCTGAACCAACATAATCACGATATGCAGGTAATGCCACGGCGGCCAGAATACCGATAATGGCTACTACAATCATTAATTCGATCAAGGTAAAACCCTGAGCTTGCTTGTTCATCTTGATGCCTTTCATTTTTTGCTCCAAATATAATGCAAATTGTTGTTTATCGATTGTGTTCGTTTCGGCTGCTTATCTTGATTGCTTGCAATGAATTGCTGATTTTTTGGCTAGCGACAATTCACTTTGAGCTAATTTTGATAAGGAAGGCCGAAACGGCCATCTCGCCTAGGTAAAAGTTAGTACAAAGTTAACTAAATTGAAACTACTTTTACGCATAAAGTATTAATTAAATGATTATTTTGTCTAAAAACTTGACGCTAAAACGTATTGCGTTCTAACAAATGTTTGACAATGTTAGTTAAGTTGGCGCATTTAAAACAACGTCAAAACATCGGCGCGAGTTATACCTGTTTTTAATCAGCGTATTTAGTGGGGTTATGCTGTAAAGGGTAGGAAGCTCGAATCTAGGACGATGCTGCGCAACTGCTAGGACGCTGGCAAGCTCGCTCTAGAAGCTAGAGCTGAAATGCATAAAGCTGGATCCCCGCGTCGATAACTGCTCCTGCGTTATTCTACCTCCTGCATCCATGCAGTCGTTCGCGAGGATGGCAGCTTATGGGCTACTAGAACCTAGTACCTAGAATCTATAAGGGCGCAGCCCGCTCTACTTTTCTAGCCTTTCAGTCGCATTGATAGATCTAAGGCGCGGACATGCTTGGTGAGAGCGCCGACGGAAATATAATCCACCCCCGTTTTGGCAAATTCCGCTAAGGTGTCTAAGGTCACATTGCCAGAGACTTCAAGTTTTGCACCTTTACCTTTAGCTTGGCTTTTTGCATTCAGTTCAACCGCTTCGACCATCATAGTGATATCGAAGTTATCTAACATAATGATATCTGCGCCAGAATCCAGTGCTAATGCCAGTTCGGCTAAGGACTCGACTTCGACCTCAACGGGTTTATTGGGGTGTAAACTGCGCGCTGCATCCACCGCTTGGCGAATACCACCACAGGCCATAATGTGATTTTCTTTAATTAAGAAGGCATCAAATAGACCTATACGGTGATTTTTACCGCCGCCACAGGTGACAGCATATTTTTGGGCGGTGCGCAGTCCTGGAATGGTTTTGCGGGTATCGAGCAGCTGTGTGTGAGTGCCTGCAAGTTTGTCTACATAGTGTTTGGTGAGGGTGGCGACACCGGATAAGGTTTGGATAAAGTTCATCGCGGTGCGCTCACCCGTTAATAAGGCGCGAGCGGGGCCGGATAATTCACACAAGACTTGATTGGGTAACACAAGATCGCCATCATCGACATGCCAATGCAGCGCGACTTCGCCACCTAATTGATTAAAGACTTGTTCTGCCCAAGCTTTGCCACAAAAAACCCCTTCTTCGCGGGTGATTAAGGTCGCTTCGGCATATTTATCTGCCGGAATAAGTTCGGCAGTAATGTCACCGTAGGCAATGGTTTTGGTATGCTCGTTGATTTCAGTGCCGCCAAGATCTTCATTGAGCGCGGTTTTTACGGCGTGGCGAATATCGTTTTCTAGCATGATCGGAGTCCTTGCTTTATACATCGGGCGAGTGGGCATGGGTTAACATGGGGTCAATCGTCTGCCTGCTTGCATTTAGGCTTAAGATTATCATGGCTGCGCCGCTAGGTGCTAGGATGCTGCGCTGAAAGCTAAGAAGGACGCTACGTTGTGCGGGCGATGACAGAACGTCGCTTTGCGACTCACTGATAACGGAACGGGCTGCGCCCTTACGGTAGCGAAGCGTGCTGTGAGTGAGCTTGCGAACGTTCTGTTATCTGTAAACCTTTTCGGCTTTAAGGAGTAAACATGAGTTTTGGGTTTGGTTGGTATCGCGCGGCGCGGCGCTGTGAATCGCCACATTTTAATCAACGCCCCTTTGGGGAGATTAGTCTGTTGGTAATCCACAATATCAGCCTGCCCGCGGGATGTTTTGGTTTACCTTACATTGATCAATTATTTCAAGGCTGTTTAGATACCTGTGCCGATGAAACTTTCGCCGATTTAGCGGGGCTTAAGGTATCAGCACATTTTTTAATTCGCCGCGATGGCGAATGTGTGCAGTATGTGAGTTGTGAAGATAGAGCTTGGCACGCTGGCGTGTCCCGTTATGGTGAAAGGGAAAATTGTAATGATTTTTCCATTGGCATTGAGCTCGAAGGGACGGATACTAAGCCCTATACTGCCGCACAATATCAACAACTTGTTGAATTGACTCAAGCCTTGTTTGCACAATACCCTAGCTTGAGTGTCGAGCGGATTGTTGGGCATTGTGATATTGCGCCAATGCGTAAAACTGACCCTGGCCCAAGCTTTGACTGGGAAAGGTATTTAACGGCGCTGCGTTGAAGGCAAAGAAGGATGCTGCTTCTAGAATCTAGAACGCTTCGCTGCTAGGACGCAGCAAAAAGCACTGTTCTAGGACGCCACTTCGTGGATCTAGAACCTAGACGGGCGAAGCCCGCTCTGCTTTTTCTAGTCCGTCCTGCTTTTTTACAAGGAGTACTATCGATGGCATTATTTTCATTACTGGTCGCCATTCTTGTGGAGCGACTAAAGTTTCTTCCCGCCTCTTGGCAGTGTGATCGTGTACTGCAATCTTACCAATCCAGCTTTTTTGGCGATAAAGCGTCGCTTAATAACACTAATATGTTGCTGGCTTTGATATTGCCCGCGGGTGTGGTTTATCTGTTGGGTTGGATTGCGTCGGGTATGTTTTGGGGAGTATTAAGTCTCGCGCTATGGGTGCTGGTGGCGATTATTTGTTTTAATCATCAAAAACAGCGCGATACCTTTAAAAAATATATGCAGGCGGCGTGTCGCTCCGATGTGCAGGCCTGTTATCACTATGCCGCTGAATTAGATTGCAGTGAGTGTTTGGAGGCGGTTTCGGAAAAAGATTTAGGTGCCAAGGTCGGGCAGAGCGTTGCTTGGATTAACTATCGTTACTACGGTGCAGTGGCATTATGCCTTATTTTTCTTGGACCTGTGGGGGCAGTGTTATATTGCACAGCGCGATTTTATGCGGAGGAAAATATACGTAAGTCACTTAATTTACCGCTGATTGAAGATATTATGTTTGCGTTTGATTGGCTCCCAAGCCGAGTGTTTTCCTTTGGCTATGCGCTCAGTGGTCAGTTTAGTGAAGGGCTCGCGGCGTGGCGCAATAATGCGTTAAATATTAATGCCAGTGCAAGGCAAGTAGTCACTGAAACGGCACTCGCTGCCCAGCCTTTGCCCGAGGTGTCTAGCGCGCCTGTTTGTGTGCAGTCGACCTTAGCATTGTTAGTATTAAGCAAACGCAACTTTACGCTGATGGTTGCTGTGTTATCACTGCTGACTATTTTTGGGTTGGTGAGTTAATAAGAAGGACGCTGCGCAGCTTCTAGAACCTAGGGTGCTTCGCTGCTAGGACGCAGCAAAAAGCGCTGCTCTAGGACGCCACTTCGTGGCTCTAGAATCTAGAACCTAAAATCTAAAATCTAAAATCTAAAATCTAGAATCTAGAATCTATAAGGGCGCAGCCCGTTCTGCTTTTTCTAGCATCTGCGCTTTTTGCAGCGCTCCAGAACCTAGCCGCTAGCACTTGCTCTCGTTGTGGTTTAATGGTCTGACCCCATGATGAGTTTTTTAGGCTATGCTCTCTCATCGTGAGCGGTTTTGAGTGAGATCACCTTTTAAGGTTGATTTTCAATCTGGACATCAAAAGTGTGATTTGATAAAGTGCGCTCACTCATAAAAATTGGTAAGACCAATTTACAACGGAGCTGAGCGCCAAATGGCCTATAGTAAAATTAATCAGCCAAAAATTTCTGATGTGATCATGGCGCAACTCGAGCAAATGATCCTCGAAGGCAGTTTACAGCCGGGCCAGAAATTACCACCGGAGCGTGAACTGGCCATCCAGTTCGAAGTTTCTCGTCCCTCATTGCGTGAAGCGATTCAAAAACTTGAGGCGAAAGGGCTATTAATGCGCCGTCAAGGCGGCGGTACTTATGTCAAAGAGCAACTCTGGCAGAGTCTTGCCGATCCTATCGTTGAATTAATGACAGCCGATCCAGAAAGCCAATACGACTTGCTGGAGTTTCGTCATGCGACCGAAGGCATGATGGCCTATTTTGCCGCCCTGCGTGGCACAGACGCCGATATGCAAAATATCAAGCGGATGATCCTTGAGGTGGAAGCCGCCACCAATATCGAACAACAAGCTGCTGCTATTGTGCGCTTCTATCGCGCCGTTGCTGAAGCGTCACACAATGTGGCTATGTTGCATCTCGTACTCAGTTTAACCCCTGTGCTGCATAAGAATGTGGCGCAAAACCTGGAGCTTTTAAGCCGCCGCGAAGAAGCTTCCACTATGGCTAACGATCACAGACGTGCTCTGCTCGCTGCAATCGTTCGTCGTGATCCTGAAGCCGCTAGAGAAGCCTCGAATGAACATTTAAGTTACATCGAAGAGGTGATGTTATCTGTGCGGGAAGAAGATAGCCGGTTGCAGCGAAGTTTGCGCCGTTTAAAGAGTGGCGCTTAAGTTCCCGACTTTAGCACTCGCTAAAGCGGAATATGCCGCAAATACCATTCATTATCATGTATATAGAGAAGGACAGTGTCATGTCTGAAGATATGCTACAAGACTTAGATCCGTTAGAGACTCAGGAATGGGTTGATGCCCTGCAAGCTGTATTAGAACAGGAAGGCCCTGAACGCGCCCATTTCTTATTAGAGAAACTGATCGATAAAGCCCGTCGCAATGGTACACACTTGCCTTATACGGCGACCACAGCCTATTTGAACACCATTCCAGCGGGTCAAGAGCCGCACATGCCAGGCAACCAAGAGATGGAACGTCGCATTCGCGCCATCATCCGTTGGAACGCCTTAGCTATGGTTCTGCGTGGTTCTAAAAAAGATTTAGAATTAGGCGGCCATATTTCGAGTTTCGCTTCCAGTGCGACCATCTATGATGTGTGTTTCAACCACTTCTTCCGTGCGCCAAACGAGAAAGACGGCGGCGACTTAGTGTATTTCCAAGGTCATATTGCCCCAGGTATCTATGCGCGTTCATTCTTGGAAGGTCGTTTAACGGAAGATCAACTGGCTAACTTTCGTCAAGAAGTGGATGGCAAAGGCCTGTCTTCGTATCCGCACCCTAAGCTGATGCCTGACTACTGGCAATTCCCAACGGTTTCTATGGGTTTAGGCCCAATCCAAGCGATTTACCAAGCGCGCTTCTTAAAATATCTGACTGACCGTGGTCTGAAAGATTGTTCTGAGCAAACCGTTTACTGCTTCTTAGGTGACGGTGAGTGTGACGAGCCAGAAGCCTTAGGTGCGATTGGTTTAGCTGCCCGCGAAGAATTAGATAACTTAGTCTTTATCATCAACTGTAACCTGCAACGTCTGGACGGCCCAGTACGCGGTAACGGTAAGATCATCCAAGAACTGGAAGGCGAATTCCGCGGCGCTGGCTGGGAAGTCGTGAAAGTGATTTGGGGTCGTTATTGGGATCCATTATTGGCCCGTGATACCAGCGGTAAGTTATTGCAGTTAATGGAAGAAACCGTTGACGGTGAATACCAAAACTGTAAAGCCAAAGGTGGCGCTTATACTCGCGAACACTTCTTCGGCAAATACCCAGAAACCGCCGAAATGGTGGCGAACATGTCAGATGATGACATTTGGCGCTTAAACCGTGGTGGTCATGACCCAGTGAAAGTGTACGCGGCATTAGACCATGCGCGTAAGACTAAAGGTCGCCCAACGGTGATCCTAGCGAAAACCGTTAAAGGTTACGGCCTCGGTGATGCGGGTGAAGGTAAGAACATCGCCCACAACGTGAAGAAAATGGGTATCGAGTCTATCCGTTACTTCCGCGATCGTTTCAATATCCCGATTCCTGACGATCAATTAGAAGATCTGCCGTTCTACCACCCAGGTCCAGATTCGGAAGAAGTGAAGTACATGATGAGCCGTCGTGCCGCGCTGCATGGTAGCGTGCCACAACGTCGTGAGAAGTTCAGCGAAGAGCTGGAAGTACCATCACTGAAGATTTTCGATTCGATCTTAGCAGGCTCAAATGGCCGTGAAATTTCATCGACCATGGCGTTTGTTCGCGTACTGACTGCGCTGTTAAAAGACAAGAAAATTGGCAAAAACATTGTGCCAATTATCCCTGATGAAGCGCGTACTTTCGGTATGGAAGGTCTGTTCCGCCAAGTGGGTATTTATGCTCACGAAGGCCAAAAATACGTACCGCAAGACTCTGACCAAGTGGCTTACTACCGTGAAGATAAAACCGGTCAAGTATTGCAAGAAGGGATTAACGAACTGGGTGCAATGTCATCTTGGGTTGCTGCTGCGACCAGCTACTCAGTCAACGATACACCGATGATCCCATTCTACATCTACTACTCAATGTTCGGTTTCCAACGTATTGGCGACATGGCTTGGGCTGCGGGTGATATGCGTGCACGTGGCTTCTTAGTCGGTGGTACTTCAGGCCGTACAACACTGAACGGTGAAGGTTTACAGCATCAGGATGGTCACAGTCACGTACTGGCTAACACTATTCCTAACTGTATTACCTACGATCCAACTTATGGTTATGAAATTGCCGTTATCGTTCAAGATGGTATTCGTCGTATGTACGGCGAAAAACAAGAAGATGTCTTCTACTACCTGACCACAATGAACGAAAACTACATCCAGCCTGAAATGCCAGAAGGTGCCGAGGAAGGTATCGTTAAAGGTATCTACAAGCTGGAAACGGTTAGTGGTTCTGGTAAAGGCAAAGTGCAGTTATTGAGCTGTGGCACCATTCTTGAGCAAACCCGTAAAGCGGCGCAGGCGCTGGCGAAGGACTTTGGTATCACTGCCGACGTATTTAGCGTGACCAGCTTCAACGAACTGACTCGCGATGGTCAAGCGGCAGAACGTTGGAACATGCTGCACCCAACGCAAACGCCAAAACAAGCGTATATCAGCCAAGTGATCTCCAGTGATGCGCCTGCAATCGCAGCGACTGACTACATGAAGATCTACGGCGAGCAGTTACGTGCATTTATGCCAACCGATTACAAAGTGTTAGGTACTGACGGTTTCGGTCGCTCAGACAGCCGTGACAACCTGCGTCACCACTTCGAAGTGGACGCTAAGTTCATCGTTATCGCGGCACTGAAGTCACTGGTTGATCGTAAAGAGCTGCCTGTTGATGTGTTAGCAAATGCCATCAAGGAATACGGCATCGACGCTGACAAGATCAATCCACAGTACGCGTAAGAGGCAATAAAAATGGCTGAATTAAAAGAAGTTTTTGTTCCTGATATCGGCGGCGATGAAGTACAGGTTATCGAAATCTGTGCTTCTGTGGGTGATACCCTCGCGGCCGATGACTCGATTATTACCGTCGAAAGCGACAAGGCGACCATGGATATTCCTGCGCCTTTCGCAGGTGTGTTAGCCGAATTGAAAGTGGCCGTCGGTGACAAAGTCAGCGAAGGTACCTTAATTGCGATGATGCAAGCAGCGGGCACAGCTAATGTTCAAGCTGCGCCAGTTGCTCAAGCTACCACTCCTGCGCCAGCTCCAGCAGCACCTGCTCCAGTACAAGCGGCTCCTGCCCCTGTAGCTGCCGCGCCAGCCACGGGCGCAACCCAAGTGGTTGAAGTCACTGTGCCGGATATCGGTGGTGACACCGATGTGTCTGTTATCGAAGTCTTAGTTGCCGCTGGCGATAAGATTGAGGTTGACGCTGGCCTTATCACGCTTGAAACCGACAAAGCGACTATGGACGTACCATCGCCATTCGCGGGTGTGGTAAAAGAAGTGAAAGTGGCTGTGGGTGACAAGGTTTCCCAAGGCTCATTAGTGATCATGCTCGAAGTGGGTGGCGCAGCTCCTGCTGCCGCTGCTCCACAAGCAAGCGCGCCAGCAGCATCAGCTCCTGTCGCTCAAGCGGCACCTGCGGCGGCTGTTGCTCCAGTAGCTGCTGCACCAGTGGTTGCCGTTAAAGAAATCCAAGTGCCAGATATTGGTGATGCCAGCAATGTCGATGTGATCGAAGTGCTAGTGTCTGTGGGTGATATGATCACTGCTGACCAAGGTTTGATCACGTTAGAAACCGATAAAGCGACCATGGAAGTGCCTGCGCCATTCGCCGGTAAACTGTTGTCGTTAACCGTTAAAGTGGGTGATAAGGTTTCTCAAGGTAGCGTGATTGCGACGATTGAGACTGTGACTGCTGGTGCAGCTCCTGTGCCAGTAGCTCAAGCCGCAGCGCCAGTTTCTGCACCTGTCGCCCAAGAAGCGGCACCAGCACCTGTTGCAGCCGCGCCGAGCCGTCCACCGGTTCCACATCACCCAAGTGCAGGTGCGCCTGTGTCTACTGGTGCGGTTCATGCGTCTCCTGCGGTTCGCCGTTTGGCCCGTGAATTTGGTGTGGATCTTACTCAAGTGACGGGTTCTGGCCGTAAAGGTCGCATCATGAAGGAAGACGTTCAGGCGTATGTGAAATACGAACTGTCTCGTCCTAAGGCGACAGCGGCAACTTCCGTTGCAGCGGGTAACGGTGGTGGTCTGCAAGTGATTGCCGCACCGAAAGTGGATTTCAGCAAGTTTGGTGAAGTGGAAGAGATTCCATTAAGCCGTATCCAGAAAATCTCTGGTCCAAACCTGCACCGCAACTGGGTAACTATTCCTCACGTGACTCAGTTCGATGAAGCTGATATCACTGAAATGGAAGAGTTCCGTAAGCAGCAGAACGACGCGGCGGCGAAGAAGAAAGCCGATTATAAGATCACTCCGCTGGTCTTTATGATGAAAGCTGTGGCGAAAACGCTGCAACAGTTCCCAGTGTTCAACTCAAGCTTAAGCAGCGACGGTGAATCACTGATCCAGAAGAAGTACTACCACATCGGTGTGGCGGTTGATACGCCAAACGGTTTGGTTGTGCCAGTGGTGCGTGACGTGGATAAGAAAGGCATTATCGAGTTATCTCGTGAGCTGGCCGATATTTCTATCCGTGCTCGCGATGGTAAGCTCAAATCTGCTGATATGCAGGGTAGCTGCTTCACTATTTCAAGCCTAGGTGGCATTGGTGGTACTGCATTTACCCCAATCGTTAACTACCCAGACGTGGCGATTTTAGGTGTTTCTAAATCTGAAATTAAGCCTAAGTGGAATGGTAAAGAGTTCGAGCCTAAATTGATGTTGCCACTGTCGCTATCCTACGATCACCGCGTGATCGATGGTGCAATGGCTGCACGCTTTAGCGTGACCCTGTCAGGAATTCTGTCCGATATTCGTACTTTGATTCTGTAAACAAATAAGGCTGCTCATCTTGAGTGGCCTTTTGTTTATTGTGATCAGTATCAAACACAGGTTAAAATGCGCCCACCTTACGCGCTGGCGCATTTTCGGTTGGCAGGATTACTCCCCTCCAACGGATTGAATGAGAATTAGAGGAAAACATGAGTAACGAAATCAAAACTCAGGTAGTGGTATTAGGTGCAGGTCCTGCGGGATATTCTGCTGCCTTCCGTGCGGCTGACTTAGGTCTGGAAACCGTTATCGTTGAACGTTTTAGCACCTTAGGTGGCGTGTGTCTGAACGTGGGTTGTATCCCATCTAAAGCCCTGTTACACGTTGCTAAAGTCATCGAAGAAGCCAAAGCCGTTGCTGCACACGGTGTGGTGTTCGGCGAGCCAACCATCGATTTAGACAAGTTACGCAGCTTTAAGCAAAAAGTGATCAGCCAGTTGACTGGTGGCTTAGGCGGCATGTCTAAAATGCGTAAAGTAAACGTTGTTAATGGCTTCGGTAAATTTACTGGCCCTAACAGCTTAGAAGTGACAGCTGAAGACGGCACTGTGACCGTTGTTAAGTTTGACCAAGCGATCATCGCTGCGGGTTCTCGCCCAATCAAACTGCCATTCATTCCCCATGAAGACCCACGTATTTGGGATTCGACCGACGCATTAGAACTGAAAGAAGTTCCTGGCAAACTGCTGGTCATGGGCGGCGGTATCATCGGTTTAGAAATGGGTACGGTTTACTCTTCTCTGGGCAGTGAAATCGACGTGGTTGAAATGTTCGACCAAGTGATCCCTGCGGCTGACAAAGACGTTGTTCGCGTATTCACTAAGCAAATCAAGAAGAAATTCAACCTGATCCTCGAAACTAAAGTGACTGCGGTTGAAGCCCGTGAAGACGGTATCTACGTTTCGATGGAAGGTAAGAGCGCGCCAACTGAGCCAGTACGTTACGATGCAGTATTAGTGGCTATCGGCCGTACACCAAATGGCAAGCTGATCGACGCTGAAAAAGCGGGCGTTAAGATTGATGAGCGTGGTTTCATCAACGTAGACAAACAATTACGTACTAACGTACCGCACATCTACGCTATCGGTGACATCGTTGGTCAACCAATGCTCGCTCACAAAGGCGTGCACGAAGGCCACGTAGCGGCCGAAGTTATCGCTGGCATGAAGCACTACTTCGATCCAAAAGTCATCCCATCAATCGCTTACACAGACCCTGAAGTGGCCTGGGTTGGTCTGACTGAGAAAGAAGCGAAAGAGCAAGGTATTGCTTACGAAACAGCGACTTTCCCATGGGCTGCATCTGGCCGTGCAATCGCTTCAGATTGCAGCGAAGGTATGACTAAGCTGATTTTCGATAAAGACACTCACCGCGTAATCGGTGGTGCTATCGTAGGTGTGAACGGTGGCGAACTGTTAGGCGAAATTGGCCTAGCCATCGAAATGGGTTGTGATGCTGAAGATTTAGCATTAACCATTCACGCTCACCCAACGCTACACGAGTCAGTGGGTCTAGCGGCTGAAATCTACGAAGGTTCTATTACTGACCTACCAAACCCAAAGGCAAAGAAAAAGTAATTTAACCTTTGTCTCGTCCTGAAATAAGTTGAGACTTATATTTGTAAAAGCGCCTTTAGGGCGCTTTTTTATTGCCTAAGTAAAAATGTAAAGTTAATGTGAATGTGCGGGTGTATTCAGGCTGTTGAACTGCTACAGTAAAACTATGGTGTTAAGTAAGTCGTCAAATGAAAAAAATAATAATCCACTTCCTTTTGGCATCAATATTGGTTTTTTGTTCAGGTCTTCATTCGGCTTGGGCGGGTAGTTTTGTACAACGGGTGTTTTCCGACAGGGACGGACTTGAAGCGACCAGTATTCGCGCGCTCACACTCGATGACCATGGTTTTATATGGGCTGCAACCGAGCAAGGTTTATATCGGGTTAGTAATTCTAAAGTGAGGCGAATTGATAAAACGGGTTCTGAGTTACGCCTTGCAGATGAGTTTTTGACAACAGTTGTCAATATCGATCGCGATATGCTGTTAGTCAGTACCAATGCCGCAACCTATCTTTATGACATCGCAAAAAATCAATTTACCCAGATGGGGTCACCTAATTTATTCCCTCATTTCCCTGGTGGAGTGTTAATTTCTGCTGCTCGTAAAAATGCCCAAGAATGGCGCTTGTTGATTGATAACGGCCAGATTTACGACTTATCCCCCTCAACCTTGACCTTAACTTTAGTGAGTCAGTTACCCGTTAATCGCGATCTACCTTGGCGCAAGTTATTGAGCATGCCTGATGGTCAGTTTCTTGTTGCGGGTCAATTTCAATTGTTACTCCTCAACAGTGCCGGGGAAAAAGTCGTTGATTACCAATGGACTGAACCTATGGGCAGTATTCTGGATATGCTTGAGGATTCAAAACAGCGTATTTGGATTGCAACGAGTCGAGGGATTTACCGATTAGAACCAAAAACCTTACAGATTTTCCCTGTTCCTGAATTACCCGATTGGAGCACTGCTATGGCTGAAGGCCATAATGGTGAGATTTGGTTTTCGAGTCGGGCAGGTTTATTAAAGTGGTCTCCAGATACCCATCAGATTGAAAATTATCAACAAGAGCTTAAAACTCAAGCCAATATGGAAACATTAAAGGCGATATTGTTTGATAAATCAGGTTTGATGTGGGTTGGGGGCTCTGGAGATGGTTTAGCCTTACTGGCCTCGCAACCGGATTTCATTCTTGATACTTATACTGGCGAACCGCCACACCAATTATCTGACGCTATGGTGTGGTCGGTGTTTGCGAGTGATGAAGGATTATGGTTTGGGGCGTCAAATGTCAGCTTTGTCGGGCGAAACACTCAAAAAGCAATTACCGTAGATATTGAGGGATTAAAGCCGCACGAGAGTGTTTACGGGATCAGTCGCTTTATTGACCACTATTTATTAGTTTCGACCACGAGTGGTTTGTTTGTCGTGGATAAGTTGACCTTAAAAGGGATCAGTTTTGCCCAGTGGACGCACGGTGGTGAAGTATTTAAAAATAAACTCATCTATGGCACTTATGCCGATCCCAAACTCAAAGGACGGTTTTGGATTGCAACGGGTACGGGGCTGTATTTTTGGGAGCAAGGACTGTTTGAGCCGCAGCCATTTAACTTTGATGGGACAACTGGGGATTCGCCAGAGCTTAAGCGGCCGACCATTCGTACTTTATATCGAGCCTCTGACGGCAAGTTATGGATAGGTGGACGAAAAGTATTTGGTTATATCGACGAGCAAAATCTTTTTCGCGATCAAAGACAATTGTTTAGTGGCTTAAACTCTGTGCCCTCAATTAGCCATATTGAAGAAATATCTCCCGGTGTGATGTGGTTTGGCTCCTATGAAAGGGGCTTATTCGAATTAAATCTCCACGGCGGCAAACTGGTTTCGTTAAGTTCACAATGGCAAGTAAATTGTAGTTCAGTATTTTTTATCCAAAAAACAACCAATGCCAATGTCGTTGCCTGTGCTGATTCGCTAATTCGTCAAGATAGAGCGACAGGGCAAATCTCAATGTTTAACCAACTTGATGGCCTAATTTCTAATGAAATGAATGAAGGCGCCTATTTCTATTCTGCCGTTTCAGGTCTGTATATTGGTACTCCTGAAGGGGTGATGAACCTTGATGTGGACAAGATGGTCAACCGTATTGCCGATGATCATGTGATGTTGGAGTCGGTATCGGTTTATTACGACATCAATACCCAAGTCTCGTTGCTACCTAAACCGTTGATGGTGATTAAGCCTGACGCCAATATGGTAAGCCTGCAGATCACTAACCTCGATTACCTTGATGATTCGCCAATACAATTTAAATATCGACTCAGATATCAAGGGGAGGAAGATAACTACGTGTTGCTCCAAGGTGAGTCGCAGGTAAACCTCGCAGGCTTAGCGGCAGGAGAATATGTACTTGAGGTGTTAAGCCAAGTCAATGGAATCTGGTCAGATAAGCCCTTTACTTTTCCCTTCTATGTTGAGCAGCACTGGTGGCTGACTCAAGGGTTTAAAGGCCTATTATTATTAGTGTTTTCAATTATTGCACTGAGTTTAGCGTGGTATCGACAGCGTCAGGTTCGCACCTTTATGGCGATGAACCAAGCGCTAACCGAGAGTGATGATCGTCTCAGGCAATCGTTACGTGGCAGCGACTCTGATCTTTGGGAATGGCACAGGGATAGCCAATGTTTTTATCTCGATAACCGCGGTTATGTCTTGGGAAGTCATGCCAACGAAATTGTACTTACTCTTGAATCACTTCCCGTACATCCTTTGGATCGGGAAAAAGTACTGGTGCAATGGAATAGCATGCTTGCAGGAGAGGTTGATCGGTTTGAAGCCGAATATCGATATCATCGTCGCGATGGTAACTGGGGCTGGTTGAGAGTGCGTGGGCGTCCTGTGGCTCGTAATAAACAAACCCAAGTTATTGAGCGGGTAGCGGGGATTTATAGTGATATAACCTTGCAGCGACAGCTTGAAGATGAAGTCAGTCTTTTAGCTCAAGCGTTTGAAAATACATCAGAAGGTGTACTTATTTTAGACGTAGATGAAAATATTCGTGTTGCCAATCATGCCGCACAGCACATTATAGGCTCAGAACAACAGAGCTTAGTCGGCCTATCATTTTCGCAATTTGTGCAAATGAAGGACGGGTTGTCTACGGAAGTTGCCCAGTTACTTGGTCAGGATAGCTCATGGACGGGTGAGCGTGAGTTAGTCGGACAAAACGGCCTAGTGTATCCCGTATGGCTTAACGTGTCGGTGATGCAGTCATTAAATGAAAATGCCATTCACTATGTAGTGGTATTTTCAGATATCACTGAGCGGAAACGCACCGAGGCCGACCTCAGACGTCTGGCAAATTACGATGTATTAACAGGACTCCCTAACCGTTCGTTATTCGCCAATCGTTTGATGCAATCTATTCAAGCGGCTGAGCAAAGTGGTGAAAAGTTAGCATTGCTGTTTCTTGACCTAGATAGATTTAAGCATGTCAATGATTCCTATGGCCACAGTATGGGCGATGCACTCTTAGTTGAAGCATCTAATCGATTACAATCCTGTATCGGAAGTGACCATTTACTCTGCCGTTTTGGTGGCGATGAATTTGTTATTTTGCTGAAGAATGTTAAAGAGTTAAGTGATATTAACCACTTAGCAGAACAGTTGTTGGCACAAATCGTCGCGCCATTTAGGTTGTTTGGCCGCGAGTTTTATATTTCAACTAGCATTGGGATCAGTATTTGGCCCGATGATGCAATGCAGCCAGAAGCCTTCATAAAAAATGCGGATCTGGCCATGTATCATGCCAAGGAAGAAGGTCGTGGTAACTTCAAATATTATTCATCAGAGCGCAATGCCCAAGCGTTATACCATTTACGTTTGGAGGCTGATTTACGTAAAGCGATAGAGCGGCAAGAATTTGAACTGTATTATCAACCACAAATTGATATTTTGCAGGGGGATAAATTTATTGGCATGGAAGCACTCATTCGTTGGCGACATCCCGTCGATGGTTTTGTGCGACCCGATATTTTTATTAAAGTTGCCGAAGCTTGTGGTTTGGTTGTTGATATTGATCGCTGGGTTTTACGCCGCGCGTGTTCGGATGGGGCCAAATGGGCAATGCAAACCGCTGAGCCATTTAAATTGTCGGTCAATATTTCAGCTGTGCATTTCCGTCAACCAGACTTTATCGATGGCGTGAAGAAAATTCTCGATGCCACCCGTATGCCCGCTTCATCTTTATGCTTAGAAATTACCGAAGGGGTGTTAATGAAAGAGTTGCAGGTGGCTAAAGCCCACTTAATGCAGCTTGACGAGCTTGGCATTGAAGTCGCGATTGACGACTTTGGCACCGGATATTCCTCTTTAGCTTATTTACGCAATTTTGAGGTGAATACACTCAAAATTGACCGTTCATTTTTGATCGATATCGCCTCTAATTCTGCCGATCAGGCTATTGTGAGTAGTATTATTGAATTGGCTCGTAACTTAAAATTAACCGTAGTAGCAGAAGGGGTCGAAACCGTTGAGCAGTTAGAGCAGCTTTTTAGCCGTGGCTGTTATATTGTTCAGGGCTATTACTTTGCTAAACCAATGTCTGTCAGTGATTTTGAAAAATATCTTCAGTTACAGTCTCCGCTTGACTCATTGCAATCTTAATCTGCAATTTATGTGTGCTTAATTGCGCATTTTTAGCCTCGGCTCAAGTTGGGGTTTTATGTTGAATTATCTGTTTACAGCACTTGTGTTTAAACGTAAATGAAATAACGCGATCATTAATGGCAAATTTTCAACTCATCGGTTCAGATAAAATATGACTGATGGTTAAATAGATAAATTTGCTAATATTAACTCGAAATTTTTTATCCTATAAAAGTACTCATTATGATGCGCCGAATAGTAGCTTCTCTCTTTTTATGTGTGTTGCTGACTCCCTTATGTGCGGCTGAACGGCCAAAAATAGGATTAGTGTTAAGCGGTGGTGGTGCTAAAGGCGCCGCCCATGTTGGTGTACTTAAAATTTTAGAAGAACATCATATTCCTGTGGACTATATTGCAGGTACGAGTATCGGCGCTTATGTCGCGGGTATGTATGCCTTGGGATACAGTGCAAGTGAAGTCGAAACCATCATGATGGGGGTTGATTGGGATAGTGGTTATTCGGATACCATCCCTCGTAATGTATTGAGTTATCGAGATAAACAGTTACGAGATCGCTATAATATTCCGCTCAATATTGGTTATACCGAAGGCGAGGTGAAAGCGCCAAGTGGGGTATTGCGTGGGCAGACCATGTCGCAGTTATTACGACAGTCTACGGATTTAGTGGAGCAATTTGGTGATTTTGATGCTTTAGCTATTCCTTATCGTGCCGTGGCGACGGATTTAGAAACCAGTCTACCCGTAGTGCTTAACCATGGCAGTATTATCAAAGCAATGCAGGCTTCTGCTACGGTGCCAGGTGCATTACAACCTACGCAAATCGACGGTAAGTTACTGGTGGATGGTGGTATTGCCAACAATATGCCTGTGGACGTAGTGAAGGCGATGGGCGCTGATATTATCATTGCTGTGGATATTGGCTCACCACTGGTAAAAAAAGATAAGCTCGATAGCACTATTGCCGTATTAGATCAGTTGTCCAATTTCTTGACTAACGCCAGTACTGAAAAACAAAAGCAATTATTGACTGATAATGATGTGTTGATCCGTCCTGCGATCGATGCCCTAAGCACAACCGATTTTACCATCATGCCTTTAGCGTTAACCCTCGGCAAAGAAGCGGCGACCAGTCAGTTAGTTAAATTGCAAAAGATGAGCGTTAGCGAAGAACAATATGCCGCCTATGTTGAGAGTAAAAGGGCCAAGGGTAAGACTGTCATGGCGGATATCGCTCATCCTATCAAGGAAATTGTGTTTGATAACCACTCAAAAGTTAGCCTTAATTTATTAAAAGAAACCCTAGAACTTAAACCTGGTCAGAATATTACTAAAGATGAATTGAACGAGGCGATAAAACGTATCTATTCCTTAAATAAATTTGAACGTGTTGACGCCGAATTTGTGGAGGGTAAAGAAGGGCGTGTACTTACGGTAACCACGCGCGCTAAATCATGGGGACCTAATTATTTCCAACTAGGCTTTAATTGGGAGGACGATTTTAGCTCTGATTCAGCCATCAGCTTTGATATGGCTTATACCATGACAGACTTAACCTTTAATGGCGGAGAGTGGCGAAACGAAGTTAAGCTTGGATTCGAGAAGCTATTTGCGACTGAGTTTTATCAGCCCTTGAATCGGGATCAAGAGTTTTATAGTCGAGCTCGTTATCAATACGATATCCATAATTGGGACTTATACGATAACAATAATCGTGCGCTAACCTTTGATAAGAAAACCCACACCGTCGAATTAGGTATTGGTTACAACTATGTGCTGCAAGGCGTTGTCGAGTTGGGGCTAGTGGCGGAAAAAGGTGTCATTATTAATGATGCTTGGCTACTTCAGGATTTTGATTTTAATTCCTATGGTGCCTATTTCAGGATGGGGTATGACAGCTTAGACAGTATTAGTTTTCCGACATCGGGCAATCGTGTCAGCTTAAACGTTTATGTTCGTAAAGAGAATTTTGACGATGTCATCGATAATCAGAACGACTATAGCGTGCAGATAGAGGCCGACTGGAAAGGGGCGCTGAGCGTTGGTAATCATGCGTTTGTGGGTAAAGCGTCGCTTGCGACAAATAATAATGATGGCCTCAATACCTTGCACTTGTCTGATTTAGGCGGTTTCTTAAATCTTTCTGGTTATCACAAGGACTCGTTGAATGGAGCTCATAAACTCTTTGGTGCCTTTATTTATCAGTATGATTTAGGGCGTGATGCCTTAGGTATGCGAGATTACCCTCTGTACTTAGGCTTAAGTTTAGAGGCAGGTAATGTGTGGTTTGAACGATCAGAAGTATCGCTTACTGATCTTATTTATGCATCGAGTCTGTACATCGGCACTGATACCACAATGGGACCTGCGGCGATTGGTTTTGGTATTACCGATATGGGTGATAAGTCAGTTTATTTATTTATTGGTAAAGCGTTTTAATGATAAGGCTATAACTAGGGCGTGTTGACGTTTCGAGATTAGATTTTGTTCATTCTGTCTTTTAATAAGGTGGGATGAATCGATAAGTGTCATAACCTTTTACAAAATCTTACTACAGCCAAACCAGTCTAAATGCTAAGGTTTTGCAGGAAAAAATAACAACACTCTCAACGGAAGCTGGGGAAAACAATGAAGAAGATAAGCACACTGGCGCTGGGTATTGCCTTGAGCCTAGGTTTAGCCGCTTGCAGCAGCGAGCCTAAAACTGAAGTCGCCGCGGTTTCTGGCATTGAATTACAAAACTTTGATGCCTCAGTTCGCCATCAAGATGATTTTTACTACAGTGTTAACGGTAAATGGTTAGCCAACACACCCATTCCAGCTGATAAATCCAACTACGGTGCATTTTCTGTGCTGTACGATCAAAGCCAAGATGCATTGAAAAAGATCATCGATGCAGCGGCCGCCAAAAAGAATGCTGCCCCTGGCTCCAATGAGCAAAAAATTGGCGACTTTAACGCCAGCTTTATGAATACCGATTTGCTCGAAACCTTAGGTGTAACCCCATTAAATCCATTACTGGCGGACATCTCAGCAGTAAAAAGTCACAGTGAATTACCCGCGGTGATGGGGAAATTACTCACCAGCGGCTCAGGTATTCCCTTTGGTTTCTACGTTAATAACGACGCGAAAAATTCTACCCAATATGCAGTGTATTTAAGCCAGTCGGGCTTAACCTTGCCAGACCGCGATTACTACTTAAAAGATGACGCTAAGTTTGCTGCAACCCGCGAAGCGATGGCGAAGTATGTGACTGATATTCTTACCGAAGCAGGCTACAAGAATGCCAAACGTGCGGCGAAAAACGTGGCCGATATTGAGATGATGATCGCTAAGAGCCAGTGGAGCCGTGTTGAATCTCGCGATGCTAACAAGTCTTACAACAAGCTGAGCCGTGCTGAGCTGCAAAAGCTGACCGGCAAGTTTGACATCAATGCCTTTGCGGCTAGCGCAGGCCTTGGCGATAAAGTGACTGAAGTCATCGTGCGTCAGCCATCATACTTAGAAAAGTTAGGCGCTAATTTTGATGCCTTCCCCGTTTCAGCTTGGCAGGATTACTTAACGTTCCACTTAGTGGATAGCTATGCTGAGCTGTTAAGCAAAAACTTCGTTGACCTTAACTTTGCCTTTAAAGGCAAAACCTTAATGGGTATTGAAGAACAACAACCACGTTGGAAAAAGGCGGTAGATGGCGCCGACCAAGTGATTGGTGAGTTAGTCGGTGAGGAGTACGTTAAGCAATACTTCAAACCAGAAGCAAAAGCCCGCATGGAAACCATGATCAAAAACTTGATCAAAGCTTTTGAAGTCAGCATCAACGAACTTGAGTGGATGACGCCTGAAACGAAAGTCGCGGCTCAAGAAAAATTGTCTAAGTTTACCTACAAGATTGGTTATCCAGATAAATGGAAAGACTACTCTGCACTAGAGATCAAGCCTGATGAGTTGGTGGGCAACTATATGCGTTATGCCAACTTCGAATATCAAGACATGATCAACAAGTTAGGTAAGCCAATCGATCGTACCGAGTGGCATATGACACCACAAACGGTGAACGCTTATTACAGCCCTGTTGGCAATGAAATCGTATTCCCAGCAGCGATTCTGCAACCGCCATTTTTCAATATGGAAGCCGATGATGCGGTCAACTACGGCGGTATCGGTGCGGTTATTGGCCACGAAATCAGCCATGGTTTCGACGACCAAGGCGCTAAGTACGATGGCGACGGTAACCTGCGTGACTGGTGGTCGGATAAAGACCGTGAAGAGTTCCAAAAACGCGGTAAGCAACTGTCGGCGCAGTATTCTGGCTACGAAGCATTACCCGGTAAGTTTGTGAACGGTGATTTAACCTTAGGCGAAAACATCGGTGACTTAGGCGGGTTAACCGTAGCGGCGCGTGCCTATGCGATGAGCTTAAACGGTAAACCTGCACCAGTGCTTGATGGCTTAACGGGTGAGCAGCGTTTCTTCGTCGGTTGGTCACAAGTGTGGCGCCGCAACTACCGTGATGAAGAGTTAGGTCGTCGTTTACTGACGGATCCGCATTCACCTAGCCACTACCGCGCGATGGGGACGCCGCGCAATATTGAAGCTTTCTATAAAGCCTTTGAGCTGAAAGAGAGCGACAAGATGTATTTAAAACCAGAAGAGCGCGTAAAAATCTGGTAATCCATAGGATGAAAACGAAAAAGCCAGACATCTGTCTGGCTTTTTACTTGGGTTAGGATTAATGCCCATATCCTAAGGTTTCAATTTTTTCGATTTTTTGATCGGTTGCATAAACCCGCCGCATCAATCGTGTCAGGCCAAAATCATAGGTCCACTCAGCATATTCTATCGGCAACTTGCTTGGATCAATCACGATATCACCCGCGGAGTTTCGATAAGTGGCGGGTTGGCTGTATTCTTTGGCTTCGTTTGGCGGTCCGCACTTTTCTAACACAGCGTCTAAGGGATCGCCTACGTTGATGACGAATTGCTTACAGCGCATAGAATCTGTCGCTAAGGCTGGCAAACTCGCCGCCCACAGTATTAACAACACATAATACTTCATCGGTGTATCCTAGCAGTGATTAACCTTTCTCAAATTGATTCGGTGACTTTATTTAGAACACCTTATCAAGCTCCAATAAACTCTCTAATTGATGATGGGCTATGATCCATTTTGCTTCACCGCGTTGTTCTGGCGCAGGAATCGCAACGGTTTGCATATTGGCGGCGCGGGCAGCGATCAGACCATTAAAAGAGTCTTCAATCGCGAGGCAATATCGCGGGTCAACCCCTAAGGCCGCTGCGCAATTTAAGTAAACCTCTGGATGGGGTTTGCCATAGGTGAGCGCTTCAGCAGATTCTACCGCCATAAATTGGCCCTTAAGCTTAAGCCTTGCTAGCACTGCATCAATCAACGCTGTTGGTGAAGAGGTGGCTAAGCCTACCTTTAAGCCTTTTGCCTGGCAGTATGCCATTGCTTGTTGAACGCCAGACATCGGCTCACCGGTTTGCCGAATTTCTTCAGCAACTTTGTCAACAATGGCGTTGCTGACCTTGGCATTATCGTAATCGGCCCAAGGCGCTTTGTGATACCAATAATCGACACATTGATCGATACGTAACCCCGTGGTTTGTTGAATCGTTTCAATAGTGACGGGTACGCCAAGTGCCGATAACACTTCATATTCAACCCTTTGCCAAAGGGGTTCTGAATCAATTAACACGCCATCCATATCAAAAATAACGGCTTGAATACTGAGGGATGTCATTACTACTCCAAAGGACGGGAAATGGGTCATTCGAGCTTGAGTGTAAGTTTAAGCCCGTCATCTTCAAAGCCTAAACACACAAAGTTGAGAAATATTTTTGGTGGAAAGGAATTGATGTCCAAAAAAATAATCGTTCGATTTTAAATTGATTAACTTATGTTAACTATTTGTAGATTATGGTTTTTTATCTGTTTTCAAACTATTGTCTAATTTCCATTGTTTTATTGTTGCCGTAAGTTGAGTTGCACCTCCGGATTTAGCCCTTATTTCGTCTTTTGCCGAGTGTGACCTGATTCATACTTTTGCAAAGCTGTAGTATACTGCTGGCCGGAAATACGGGTCGATCATGTCGGACTGTCAGCTTCAATTGAGAAGACGTGCAGTTTCGTTGTTAGAGCGCCAAACAAAGAGGAATGTTGCCGTGCTAGAAGCATATCGTAAACACGTCGCAGAACGTGCTGCAGAGGGCGTAGTCCCTAAGCCATTAGATGCACATCAAGTGGCTGAACTGGTTAAATTGGTTCAAAATCCCCCCGCTGGTGAAGAAGCTGTTATTCTTGACCTGCTCGAAAATCGAATTCCCCCCGGTGTTGACGAAGCCGCCTATGTTAAAGCCGCTTTCTTAGATGCGGTTGCTAAAGGCACTGCAACTTCACCCATACTATCTGCCGAACGTGCGACTGAGTTATTAGGCACTATGCAAGGTGGCTATAACATCGAGCCGCTGATCGCTCAGTTAGATAACTCCGCTCTGGCGCCTTTAGCTGCTAAAGCCTTATCTCACACTTTGCTGATGTTTGACTCTTTCCACGATGTGGTTGAGAAAATGGAAGCGGGTAACGTCTATGCAAAACAAGTGGTTGAAGCGTGGGCAAATGCAGATTGGTA
The DNA here is from genome assembly GCF_012843185.1 of Shewanella sp. DNRA4. Taxonomy (NCBI): domain Bacteria; kingdom Pseudomonadati; phylum Pseudomonadota; class Gammaproteobacteria; order Alteromonadales; family Shewanellaceae; genus Shewanella; species Shewanella sp. DNRA4. Next base: position 116,673 of record NZ_JABAIP010000006.1, on the reverse strand, counting down.
CTTAAGCCGTCCAAAATTAGCGGACAAAGTCACCCTGACCGTATTCAAAGTCTCTGGTGAAACCAACACCGACGATCTGTCACCAGCACCCGATGCTTGGTCACGTCCAGATATCCCATTGCACGCCTTAGCGATGCTGAAAAACGCGCGTGATGGTATCGAGCCAGATGTACCTGGCAGCGTAGGTCCAATCAAGAAATTAGAAGAACTGAAAACCAAAGGTTTCCCATTAGTTTACGTGGGTGACGTTGTAGGTACTGGTTCATCACGTAAATCTGCGACTAACTCAGTACTGTGGTTCATGGGCGATGATATCCCATTCGTACCTAACAAACGTGCTGGTGGTTTCTGCTTAGGTGGCAAAATTGCGCCGATTTTCTTCAACACTATGGAAGATGCGGGCGCACTACCAATCGAACTCGACGTCAGCAAAATGGAAATGGGCGATGTGATCGACATTTACCCATACGCTGGTGTTGTTAAGCGTCATGGCTCAGATGAAGTGATTTCTGAGTTCAGCCTGAAAACCGACGTACTGTTAGACGAAGTGCGTGCAGGTGGTCGTATTCCACTGATCATCGGTCGTGGTTTAACTGACAAAGCACGTGCAGTATTAGGTTTACCAGCCTCTGACGTATTCGTACGTCCTCAAGACATCGCTGATAATGGCAAAGGTTATACCCTTGCACAGAAGATGGTCGGTAAAGCCTGTGGCGTTGCTGGCGTGCGCCCAGGCCAATACTGCGAACCTAAGATGACTTCTGTAGGTTCACAGGACACTACCGGTCCTATGACCCGTGACGAGCTGAAAGACTTAGCCTGTTTAGGCTTCAGTGCTGATTTGACTATGCAGTCATTCTGCCACACTGCCGCTTATCCAAAACCGGTTGACGTTAACACTCACCACACGCTGCCAGACTTCATTATGAACCGTGGTGGTGTGTCGTTGCGCCCTGGTGACGGTGTTATTCACTCATGGTTAAACCGTATGTTATTACCAGACACAGTTGGTACTGGTGGTGACTCACATACGCGTTTCCCAATCGGTATTTCATTCCCAGCGGGTTCTGGTCTTGTTGCCTTCGCTGCTGCGACCGGTGTGATGCCTCTGGATATGCCAGAATCAGTATTAGTACGCTTCAAAGGTAAGATGCAACCTGGTATCACCCTACGTGATCTAGTACATGCTATCCCATTAAAAGCGATTGAAATGGGTCTGCTGACTGTTGAGAAGAAAGGTAAGATCAACATCTTCTCTGGTCGCGTACTGGAAATCGAAGGCTTAGAAACCCTGAAAGTGGAACAGGCATTCGAACTGTCTGACGCCTCAGCAGAACGCTCTGCAGCGGGTTGTACTATCAAGTTAGACAAAGAGCCAATCATCGAGTACCTGAACTCGAACATCATTATGCTGAAGTGGATGATCGCTGAAGGTTACGGTGACCGTCGCACGATAGAGCGTCGTATCAAAGGCATGGAAGAGTGGTTAGCGAATCCTGAGCTGATGAGTGCTGACAAGGATGCTGAGTACGCAGCAGTGATCGAAATCGATCTGAACGAGATCAAAGAGCCAATCCTGTGTGCGCCAAACGATCCAGACGATGCCGTGTTACTGTCATCTGTTGCGCAAACTAAGATTGACGAAGTGTTCGTGGGTTCTTGTATGACTAACATCGGTCACTTCCGTGCGACCGGTAAGATGTTAGACAAGTTCGCTAAGACGCTACCAACACGTCTGTGGATTGCACCACCGACTAAAATGGACAAAGACCAACTGACCGAGGAAGGCTACTACGGTATTTTCGGCCGCGTTGGTGCGCGTATCGAGATCCCAGGTTGTTCACTGTGTATGGGTAACCAAGCACGAGTGGCTGAAGGTGCAACTGTAGTATCGACTTCTACCCGTAACTTCCCGAACCGTTTAGGTACAGGTGCTAACGTATACTTAGCGTCTGCGGAATTAGCGGCAGTGGCAGCACTGTTAGGTCGCCTGCCTACGGTTGAAGAATACCAAGAATACGCGAAAGAGTTAGACGCAACTGCAGCTGACACTTACCGTTACTTGAACTTCGATCAAATCGATTCTTACACTAAGAAAGCATCACAAGTGATCTTTCAATCAGCTGTATAATCGATTGATATGATAATGAAAAAGCCAGCGAAAGCTGGCTTTTTTGTTTCTATTGAATGCTTTGCTGTACTGTTAATGCGCAAACAATCACATAGCAACTTAACGAAAGATAGAGGATAAATTGATTATTTATCGGTCAGGTATCTCTTTAGCGCAGTGTTCAGCGTGGCTTATCATGCCGTATTAAGCTTGCTGGGCGTGCTCTGAGTATTTGCTGTGCAGCACTTCGAGGAGTTTATCCTCTAACTCGAAACGCGTTTCCATGGTATGCGCCAGTTCGGAGAGATCTTTATCGAGCTGATACATCACTTGATCGTCCTGCGTTTCAGCATACTTATCGTTAAAGTCTAGCGCTGCGTTGGTCGTTGGGGTGATTTTAGGCAAAACCTGTTGAATAGCCGCTTTGCAAGGGGCGCCAAATTTTTCGCAGGCGTTAATCACTTGGTCATACACTTCGAAATGACCTTCAGAAACGTAATCCACTAATAAATCACAAAATGACTTTACGTTCTCAAAAGAGGGAAGCGATTTTTCCGCATTAGTGTAGGGCGGCAGCCCAGCAATTTGGCAATAATGCACCAAGAGTTTGCGACGATTTTCTAGCCATTGATCTATAAGCTTATTTGAACCGCCCCACTTTTGTTCTGCTTTTTCGAGTTCTCTCAGCATGATGCATTCCATTTAAGTGCTAGGACATAACTCTAATGTAGGGGAGAAATAGCTCTTCGATCAACCCTTTTTATCGGGATTTGCGATAATTGGTAAATGGACAAACCAGCTGTTTTGTATAAAAAAATGTGGAAATAAAAAGCCCAACGATAGAAACCTATCGTTGGGCGAGTAATGTATATAGCAGGCTCGATGCGACGAGCTTCTTGATTGTTCTTGCTAGCGCAGACTTTTTATACCAAAGGCGGGGAACTGGTGCAACTTTTTTCTGTCTGACTGTGACTTTGAGTTCGATTAATAAACAGTATGTTATCTGGCTAGCATTTTGAGGATAACTGCTTAAATGGACAGCAATGATGGGGAATAGCTCACATAAATTATCTCATATTGGTTACATTATTCGCGTAAATGCTAAACTACCGACCCAGCGGATCTCAATAAAAGTCTAGGAATCAAGCCAAATGGCAGAATTAAAGAATGATCGTTATTTACGCGCCCTATTAAAACAGCCTGTCGATATGACTCCGGTTTGGATGATGCGTCAAGCAGGCCGCTACCTTCCTGAATATAAAGCGACTCGCGCTCAAGCGGGTGATTTCATGTCTTTATGTAAAAACCATGAATTGGCCTGTGAAGTGACACTACAACCGCTGCGTCGTTATGAGCTGGATGCGGCGATTCTGTTTTCCGACATTTTGACTGTTCCCGATGCAATGGGATTAGGTCTGTATTTTGAGGCGGGTGAAGGCCCACGTTTTGAGCGCCCAACAGATACTATCGATGCCATCAAAAAATTATCAATCCCTGATCCAGAAGATGAGCTGGGTTATGTGATGAAGGCCGTTAGCACGATTCGTCGTGAACTGAATGGCCAAGTGCCATTAATCGGCTTCTCTGGTTCGCCTTGGACTCTAGCCACTTACATGGTTGAAGGCGGTTCGAGCAAAACCTTCGAAAAAATTAAGAAAATGGCCTACGCCGAGCCTGCTGCATTGCATATGTTGCTTGATAAGCTTGCAGATTCAGTGACCTTATATTTAAACGCACAGGTGGCTAATGGTGCGCAATCTTTAATGATTTTCGACTCTTGGGGCGGCGCGTTATCGCACACTGCTTACCGTGAGTTCTCACTGCGTTATATGCAGAAAATTGTTGATGGCTTAACTCGCTTTGCTGATGGCCGCCAAGTGCCAGTGACCTTATTCACTAAGGGCGGTGGTTTATGGTTAGAAGCGATGGCTGAAACGGGCTGTGATGCTTTAGGTTTAGACTGGACTGTCGATATTGCTGACGCCCGTCGCCGTGTTGGTCATAAAGTTGCTCTGCAAGGCAACATGGATCCATCCATGTTATATGCACCAATCCCACGTATCGAAGAAGAAGTGGCTCAAATTCTGGCTGGCTACGGTGAAGGTACAGGCCATGTGTTTAATTTAGGCCATGGTATTCACCAGCATGTGGACCCAGAGCATGCAGGTGCCTTTATTAAGGCGGTTCACGCTCAATCTAAGCAGTACCATAAATAAGCTGCACTAAATAACAAACGGACCTGAGGGTCCGTTTTTTATGGCGTTTATTACAGCGTCAGAAACTTCCACTTGGGTGTTGTTAATTGGGTATTAACTTGTGGTTTAGCGAGTGCATTAATTAATCGCGTGCTTTATAGCGTATGTCTCCGCGGTGTTAGTGCATTGGAGCTCGGTTACCATCTAACTTTTTAAAACTTTTTATCGAATAGCTGCGTTAAATCAAAGGCGTTTAAAGCAATTAAATGCATGCTATTGCCTACTTTAGCAACGGATAAAGCAAAGTGATATTTAATACTATTTGCAAATGAGATATGTTGCATGGCGCTATAAGGGACTAAATAAAGCCGTTTGTTAATTTAATTACGTAAGCCGTGGTAAAAGATGCGCATAGGCAACAAAATATTGGTATTTATTGCAGGGTTCTGTTTACCAGCCGTTGTGCTTGTCTCCTATTGCCTCGGGGTTTGGTTTGACCATAGGGTCGAATTGTTACGTCAGGATAATGTACAGCGCGAGCTAGCGAATATTCAGCAGCAGTTCCGCATCGATGTCGATCGGTTAGGGTTTCTCACTAATATTTATGCCTCCCCATTAGCTCATCTCGATAGCGAGCAGTTAAAATCCCTCGAGTCTTCGTGGCTTGAGAGCTCCATGTCTGCCAATTTAAGTTGGTTTATTCTGCGAGATGGAAATTTGCAGAGTGTTTTTCAAAATGAGCAATCAATAGCTGATGTGAATCGGCAGGAAATCGCCAAGGCGATAACGACGCAGGCTAAGCCTGAGTTTGCCAGCGCCTATTTAATTGGCGATAAAGGATATGTCGTCACTGCGGTCGCTTCACATTTGGGTGAGTATGTGCTGTTAGTGCGGCAACTTACTGAGCGCGATCTACTGGAATACGCCCAAACCTCCCTTGTCGCGCGGATCAGCATGTCTAATGCTGTAACAACACATAATACCTTACATCCAAGTTCGGTTGCGCTGCCGAGTCTCATTAGTCAACAACCAATCTATCTTCAGGTTGAATTTTCTGATGATCCTTTTCGAGATGTAAAGCTTAGTCTCGACTGGGTGTCGCTTGCGGTGATATTGCTGGGGGTATTCATTGTCGCCTTGGGTTATGTTTGGTTGCGTTCAGGCCTGTTACAGCCCCTTAATAGCTTGATGCAGCAATTAGCGCTCGTTGATCCTATGGCGAGTGTATATCGGCCTGTGACCAGCGAGGGTAATGAAGAGTTATCTGTATTGGCGAATCGCGTAAACAGCTTACTCGCGAGGATTTATCAGCAGAAAGAGCGCGGTAAAATAACCTTAGAGTCGATTGCTGAAGCCGTTATCTTGACCGACATCGATGCAAACGTCATTTACATGAATCCAAAGGCTGAAACACTGCTTGATGTGGCCAGTTGTGATGCCGTTGGTGAGAGTCTTGCTAGCTTATTAAAGGCTGGAGAGCAGTTAAATCAAGCGGTATTTCACTGTATTCGCCTTGGCGAAACGACACCTCAAGTCGCTAAAATCAAACTGCTAACCACAACGCCACGGATTATTGAACGTAGCATTAGTAATGTGCTTAATCATGAAAAAGAGATTGTCGGTACTGTAGTGGTACTGCGGGATATCACCCAAGAAGAACGCCTTAAGCACCAGCTACAAAAACGTGCAAACTTTGACGGTATTACCGGGTTACTTAATCGCCAAGCGTTTGAAGAACAACTGCCCGAGTTCGCCGGTCAAACGAGGAGCCTTGCGGTATGTTATTTGGATTTAGAGCAGTTTAAGTTGATCAATGATAGTTGTGGCCATACTGCAGGTGATCGCATGCTGGCCATGGTCGCTAAGGCAATCCAATCATGTCTTGGGCCTCAGGAGTTATTCGCTCGCTTAGGTGGGGATGAGTTCGGACTGGTGATCTGCGATCGCTCGGCGTTAGCCGTTGTGCAGTTGCTAAAACACATTATTACCCAGGTATCGTTGCAAGTGTTACACGATAAAAATTGCAACTACAAAGTCGGCTTAAGTATTGGTGTTGCCTTTGGGCGTGCGCCCTATATCAATGCGCAGGAATTACTCAAGGATGCGGATATCGCTTGTATTGCCGCTAAAGCTAAGGGCGCCAATCAAATCCATATTTATGATGATAAAGATAAAGAACTGACCTACCAGCGTAATGCGCCTAAATGGGCGATGCGTATTGCCCAAGCAATTGAGGAAAATGAACTCTTGCTCTACTACCAGCCCATCCGAGGATTAGGTGCGAGTTCTAAACGCCAACGGATGGAGATTTTGCTCAGGATCCAAGAGCCTTGTGGTCGCATTTTGGCGCCTGCCCAGTTTATTGCTGCCGCGGAGCGTTTTAAGTTGATGCCTGAAATTGATAAAGAAGTGATACGTAAAGCCTTTTTATGGCTGTCGCTAAATTCGCAGCTTTGGCCGGATCACTGCATTTCAATCAACCTTTCGGGCAATAGTCTCGGCGCCGAAGGCATGGTGGAATATATTGCTAAGCAGCAGCAGATTTTTGATATTCCTAGCCAATGCGTTTGCTTTGAAATAACCGAAACGACTGCGATTCAAAACCGTCACCGCGGCATGGAAATGCTCAGGCAATTGCGCAAACTCGGTTTTTCCTTTGCATTGGATGATTTTGGCAGTGGCTTTGCTTCCTACGGCTATTTACGCGAACTGCCCGTGGACTACGTCAAAATCGACGGCTGCTTTGTTAAAAACCTTGCCGTCAATGCCAAGGACTATGCCATCGTGAAATCTATTCAAGACGTTTGCCGAGTAATGGGAATTGAGACGGTTGCCGAATTTGTAGAAAACCAAGAGATTATCGAGAGATTACAAGCGATTGGTATCAACTATGCTCAAGGTTATGCGATAGGACGGCCGCAACCTCTAGCAAGTTATTGTGAGCAGTTTGAGATGAGCTTAGCGCAACGCGCATAGGGGATTGCGCTTTTTAGGTGATTATGCCAATTTACCCTTAACCAAAGTTAACATATTAGTAACAAGGATATGGTTATGGATGGACTGACGGGTAAAGTGGTTATTATTACAGGGGCTTCTGAAGGTATTGGTCGTGCGCTGGCGATTGCCATGGCGCGGGTAGGATGCCAACTTGTATTGAGTGCTCGCAATGAAACGCGTCTTGCCTCACTTGCCCTCGAAATTGCTAACTATGGTCCTACTCCCTTTGTTTTTGCCGCTGATGTTAGCAGTGCCTCCCAGTGTGAAGACTTAATTCAAGCCACGATTGCCCATTATGGCCGTCTCGATATTTTGGTTAATAATGCGGGCATGACGATGTGGTCGCGTTTTGATGAGTTAACCCAACTAGCGGTTCTTGAAGATATCATGCGCGTTAATTACTTAGGCCCTGCCTATTTGACCCATGCCGCCTTACCCTATTTAAAGTCGAGCCAAGGTCAGGTAGTGGTGGTGGCTTCGGTGGCTGGGTTAACAGGCGTACCGACTCGTAGTGGTTATGCGGCGTCTAAGCATGCAGTTATCGGTTTTTTTGATTCGCTGCGGATTGAGCTTGCTGACGATAATGTGGCCGTGACGGTGATTTGCCCTGATTTTGTCGTCTCGCAAATCCATAAGCGAGCCTTAGATGGTGCGGGTAAGCCACTCGGTAAATCGCCAATGCAGGAAGCTAAAATTATTTCCGCAGAGCAATGTGCCGACATGATGCTACCCGTGATAGCAACCCGAGGCCGGCAGCTTATCACTTCTCTTCGCGGCCGGCTCGGGCGTTGGCTTAAGCTGATTGCACCGGGCTTAATCGATAAAATAGCCCGTAAAGCAATTGCCTCAGGCCATTAGCTTTTATTGAGGTGTTTAACGATGGCTTGTTCAGCTTCATTTTGGGTTGCCTTATCACCATCAGCTTGGATGTTGGCTGTTGCCTTATGGCCTGTGAGATCCTCGGCAATATGAAGCCAGTCAGGATGCCAGTAAAAATTCTGTCCCGACAGTGTTTGCCAATTATGCACGCCGGACTTTTCGCCTTGATAAATAATGTCTTTGATTGAATAACCCATAGAAAACCCCTGATTTATTATTGGATATCATTATAGAGGTCAAATAGTGCGCTATCCACTTCGCAACTTGTGTGCGTTAGATCACGCTTTTAGGCAAAAATAAACCTCGCATTTGCGAGGTTTATTTTTTATTGCACTTAATTTTCAGTGTCTTAACGTCTAGTGTTTTAACGTCTAGGGTATTAAGGTTTCGCGCATTGGTTAGGTGAGCCTGTGCCTTTCCAAAGTGTGCTGCTATCGCTCAGTGACAGTGGGATAAAGGTTAAGCCTTGGCTCATATTAGCGGGTGGTAAATCAGTTTCGAGCTCATACATACCCATTGGTACCGTGCCAAGGGTGGCGTTTGCTGTGACTTGCATGGCTGCAAGACTAGAGTAACGCAGTCCTAGCATATCGAAATGGCTGCGCCAATCTTTGCCTGTGAGTTTGCTTAAGGAAACCAACATAAAGTCATTGCCAGGAATATCTCTGACCGTTTTACCACCGTAGACGCTATGGCCATCGAAGGGGAACAAGTCAAAACCGAGTTTATTGCGGTTTGCCTCCCAATCGCTGGCGTTATTAGCGTATTTACCGAAAATACGGCTGTGCTGATACAGCAAGGTAAAGAGATTAAAGCCATTACTTAAGGTTGTGCCATCACTTAGCGTCATGCCATGGGCCTTGAGGGCCATTTGGATATAAAACCCCATGCGATAGCCATTATGTACCGCATAATCATTACTTGCCCAAGGTGCGGTATATCGGTCTTCGCCGATATCTAACACTTTACAGTTAGCGCCAAAGACTACACGTTTGCCACTGGTATCCTTAGTGCCTATGGCATCGGACATAAACACATAAAAGAGATCTTTGTGATTCATATGACCATCATTGATGGTGTTGGTATTACCATCACGCAAATAATGGGTCTTCCATAGCACCACATAGGGGAAGATATTGTTGGAGTTTTCTCCTGCACGGCTGCCATAACCTGTCCAATTATCGCTATTGGCGACAGTGGCATATTGCACATTGAGGCGGTTGGTTTGCAGATTATGGCCAAGTTCATGGTTATCTCCCCAACCCGTGGGTGAAATATTCCAGGCGGCATCCCAAGGATTGCCACTGCAACCCGATCCACATTGGGCATTCTGGTCATAGTTAGCGTGTTGGATGATGCTGCGGGTATGCAGACTGGCATCGGTGCAATCGGCGCCAAACTGCGCCTGACAGCTTGATAGCACCTCGGCGGGTAACGACTCACTTAAGCTTTTACCTTGGATCTTAAGTCCTGCTAAGGTGTAAACACTATTGATATGGTCCTCGACGATGCTTTTGAGCAAGGCGGTAACATCGGGGATCTTACCGCCAATGGCATTCATAAAACGGTCGCGGCGTAAATGCTGTTCAGCGCCATCGGTGCGCAGATCCACATGGGGCAGCTCAGTGTTTTGAATTTTGTCATTGAAGGCTGTGATTTCAGCAGGATTAGAAAAATCCATGATGCTCGGGTGCTTAGCCACATTTTTTGCTTGCACATCGACACTGAGCGCGCCTTCGCCGCCACTGATATAGAAATAAATCGGGCCGCCATAGGGGGTTGAAAACTCGATGCTTTGCCCTTTGGCGAGCTTAAGGCGCTGCTGCGCTAACTCAAGCGGCGCGCGATAAACCTTTTGTTCAAAGGCGCGGTTGGTATTGCGTCTATGATAATTGAGCTTAATTTCGACGTTGGCATTGGTGCTATCCAAACGACTGAGCGTGATGGTTTGTCCCGGTAAGGCGTACCAGCCTGAGCTGGTCCATTGACCCGTATAAGGTACGCTAATGGTTTTGCGCTCTGATACTGTGGCCGGATAAGCGTAGTGAGCATTAGTGCCTTTACTTAGATTGGCTCTGTCGGTGACATATTCCCCTAAATCGGCTTGGGCAAGGTTATGGGCGCGGGCGTAGCTCACTGTCCAATCGGCAAATAGTGCTTGCTGCCATTGGGTGAACTCGCTGTAGGCGATGGGATAATCAATTTCACTACGGTATTTATCGGCGAGCAGTAAACCGGCCTTTATCAGTGGGAAGTTAGTGCGACTAAACACATCAATGCCATTGATATCTAAGGTTTCAGCGCTGCTGCGATACCAGTCGGCACCCGCTTTAAAGGTCTCAACAAAGGCGCTGCTATTACAGCTTAAGTAATTGCCTGTGCAGTCATTTAATACCTGCGTGTCAAAGCGCTGCTCCCGCAGATTTGCCAGTAGTTTTTTAACATCTTCAAGAGCTTTATCTTCAGCCAGAATGCTACTTACACTCAGATTGTCGGCGTTGAGTTTCGACCAATAGTTGCCCGCAGTCGATAGCCCCATTTCAAGGTAAAGGGGAGAGAGCATTGGGCTCTGTTCGCGTCGATAATTTGAGAGTAGCAGGGGAATACCCGCAGCCTTGGCTTTGGCAATCGCCGCTTGAATGCCCGCGTAACCTAGGTTGTCGCGGTCAATATCGCTGATAACGATTAAATCGGGTTTTAAGGTATCGATACAGCTGGCGAGGGCGCTGTAGTCGCAGCTATTGGCGGTATTGATACTGTGAGCATCGGGATAGTACTTGCTTAGCCAAGTGCGGATCCCTTCGTTATGGGGGAAATACCAACTGTCGGCACGGCTCGGCATTTGGGCCGTGACTATGCTGAGTCCATCCTGTTGATCGCCACCTTTAGTCAGCCATGAGATGAGATTTTTCAACAGTATATCTGTCTGCGCAGAAGTGTTGACGCTAAATAAGTTGCCGCCCATAGCGGCATAACGTTGTCCCTGTTGCTCGCCCGCCATCACTAGGCCGCGAACAGCACTGGCACCACTGCCATCCACATTTGATGGCAGTAGGGTAAAAGTGTTTTCCGGCATAAAGCTCGAAAAGGTAATGGAGTCGTGGGTCGGATGCCAGCTAATGCTGCTACCTACACCTTGATAGAGCTGGGTGATTTGCGTTTTACGCACGGTATCAATTCTGGCCAGTTCAGCAGTGCTGAAGTCAATCAGCTCAATAGCGCTGGCAAGGGTATGATCTTGATGCCGAATGGCATTTTCAGCATTGCTGATAAAGGCTGGAGTAATCGTGCAATCCGCCGACATCTCCGCTGTGGTATAAGTTAACTCGGCTAATGAACCGCCACAGCCACTAATATTTTCTAGTACAAAGCCTGCGTCCGCTTGAACACTAAAGCTGGCTCTTTTGCCCGAATCGACTTTTTGGCTTGCGGGAGTGAGTTTGCCGCCCGATACCTGACTTGCACTGGCGGTATATTGGGTGATAGTCGGTGGCTGAACGGGTGGTGTGGTGGTGCTCGCATCCTCAGAGCCGCCCCCGCAACCGCCAATCAGTAAGGCGATGGCGGTAGATATAAGTCTAATCTCCATAGGGAGTCCTTATTATTTTTGGAATTAACAATTATGCAGCATTGTAGCGGAATAATACGGGCTAAAGTAGATAATATCTTAATAAAATTTATATAAATCATTACCTTAAATTTGACGATCGTCAAATTTAAGGCATAAAAATACCGGCATTACGCCGGTATTTTTAGTGGGATTAACCCTTAGCTCTGTTGTTCGCGGGCAATGGCGCGATAGCCGATATCGGTGCGGAAATACACGTCATCCCAGTGGATTTCATCAACCAGCAGATAAGCAGCTTTTTGTGCTTCGGTCACAGTGTGTCCTAGGGCTGTAGCGCATAACACGCGGCCGCCATTAGTGACTACATGGCCGCCTTTCATTTCAGTACCGGCGTGGAAGACCTTGGCATCGTGATTACCTAGGCTTAGGCCGTCAATCACATCGCCTTTGCGGTAGTCGTCTGGGTAACCGCCTGCGGCCAGTACTACGCCAACTGCGGCGCGCTCGTCGTACTCAGCGGTGACTTTATCTAGCTCGCCGCGGGTTGCGGCTAAACAGAGTTCAACCAGATCTGATTTTAAGCGCATCATAATAGGTTGGGTTTCTGGATCGCCAAAGCGGCAGTTGTATTCCAGTACCTTGGCGCTACCGTCTGGTGCGATCATTAGACCTGCATACAGGAAGCCTGTGTAAACATTGCCTTCGGCGGCCATGCCATCAACCGTTGGGCGGATAACATTGGCAATCGTCCAATCGTGTACGCTTTGGGTGACCACGGGCGCAGGGGAGTAAGCGCCCATGCCGCCAGTGTTTGGACCGTGATCGGCATTATCGCGAGCTTTATGATCTTGGCTAGTCGCCATGGCAAGGATATTTTTGCCATCGACCATCACGATAAAGCTGGCTTCTTCGCCTTTTAAGAACTCTTCGATGACCACGCGTGAGCCGGCATCACCAAACTTGTTGCCCGCGAGCATATCATCAATTGCAGCATCAGCTTCGGCTTGGTCTTGGGCGATAATAACGCCTTTACCTGCGGCTAAACCGTCGGCCTTGATCACTACTGGATAGCCTGTCTTGCCCGTCAGTTCACGCACGAAGGCTTTAGCGTCTTGGATTTCGGTACAGTTTTTATAACCGGCGGTAGGAATATTGTGGCGCGCTAAAAAGTCCTTAGTGAAGGCTTTTGAACCTTCGAGCTGAGCTGCCGCCTTCGTTGGGCCGAAAATAGGTAAACCCGCAGCGTTAAAGGCATCGACCACGCCTAATACCAGTGGCGCTTCCGGGCCGACGATGGTGAGTTCGATTTGATTAGTTTTTGCAAAATCGAGCAGTGCAGGAATATCCGTCGCGCTGATGGCGACGTTTTCGATGTTGGGTTCAAGGGCTGTGCCCGCGTTACCCGGTGCAACATAGACTGTGTCTACCTGAGCCGACTGTGCCGCTTTCCAAGCTAGGGCATGTTCGCGGCCGCCGCCACCAATAACTAATACTTTCATGTTAAGTCATCCCTTTGAGTTTTAAATTCTTGTGGTTAGATTCTTAGCGCTACAGAGTGCGATAAACGAAACAGCCAGCACATGGCGTGCTGGCTGTAGGTGGCATTAGTGACGGAAGTGGCGCATGCCCGTCATTACCATGGCCATGCCGTGCTCGTCGGCAGCAGCGATGATTTCAGCATCGCGCATTGAGCCACCTGGCTGGATGATGCAGCTGATGCCCGCCGCCGCTGCGGCATCGATACCGTCGCGGAATGGGAAGAAGGCATCGGACGCCATCACAGAGTTAACCACTTCTAAGCCTTCATCGGCAGCCTTGATACCCGCAATCTTAGCGCTGTAGACGCGGCTCATTTGGCCGGCGCCGACACCGATGGTCATGCCGTCTTTGGCGTAAACAATCGCGTTAGATTTAACAAACTTAGCCACTTTCCAGCAGAACATTAAGTCCTTCAGCTCGCTCTCGGTCGGTTGACGTTTAGTCACGACTTTAATGTCATCTAAGCCAACCATGCCCTGGTCGCGGTCTTGCACCAGCAGGCCACCGTTTACGCGCTTATAGTCTAAGGTCTTGGTCTTAGTATCCCATTGACCGCACTCTAACAGACGCACGTTGGTTTTCTTGGCCACTACATCGCGGGCTGCTTGGCTCACGACTGGCGCAATAATCACTTCAACGAATTGACGCTCAACGATAGCGCTAGCGGTTGCTGCATCTAACTCGCCGTTGAAGGCGATAATGCCGCCAAAGGCTGACGTTGGGTCAGTTTGATAGGCGCGGTTATAGGCATCGAGCAAGTCTTTACCCAGTGCAACACCACATGGGTTAGCGTGTTTAACGATAACGCAGGCGGGCTCGCTGAACTCTTTCACACACTCAAGGGCGGCATCGGTATCGGCGATGTTGTTGTAAGACAGTGCCTTACCTTGCAGTTGAACGGCAGTTGCGACTGAGGCTTCATCGATCTTAGTGTCAACATAGAAGGCAGCAGTTTGGTGGCTGTTTTCACCGTAACGCAGATCTTGCTTCTTCACTAATTGAGTGTTGAAGGTGCGTGGGAACTTTGAGTCTTCGAAGCACTCATCAGTGCTATGCGCTGGAACCATAGTGCCGAAGTAGTTGGCGATCATGCCATCGTAACTAGCGGTGTGTTCGAAGGCGGCAATCGCTAAATCGAAACGGGTTGCGTGAGTCGTGCTGCCATTGTTGGCGGCCATTTCAGCTAATACGCGGTTATAGTCGGCCGCATTTACCACGATAGTCACGTCTTTATGGTTTTTCGCCGCAGCGCGCACCATAGTCGGGCCACCGATGTCGATGTTTTCAATCGCATCTTCTAAGGTGCAACCGGCTTTAGCAACGGTATCGGCAAAAGGGTAGAGGTTAACCGCAACCAGATCGATTGCATTGATGTTGTTGGCAGCCATGACATTTTCATCAAGACCGCGACGCGCCAAAATGCCGCCATGCACTTTCGGGTGCAGGGTCTTAACGCGACCATCCATGATCTCAGGGTGTCCTGTATAGTCAGATACTTCGATAACAGGCACGCCGTTATCCGCTAACAAGCGAGCGGTACCGCCCGTTGACAGCAGTTCAACGCCTTGGGCGTGTAATGCTTTAGCGAATTCGAGAATTCCGGTTTTATCTGAAACGCTTAACAGCGCGCGACGAATGGGTGTGGCATGATTTGCAACAGTCATTTGGGTACAGGGTCCAGTTATTTTAGTTTCAAGGATCTTTCGGAAAATAGAACAACTTCAATCGGTTCTGCTTTCCAAAAGCCCCTTGGTCCTACTTATATTTTTTGTCCCAACGTCAGGCGCGCGTATTCTACCGTAAAACGGGATTTACGGGTGTTTTTTCTGCGCGATTTCACAATATTGATATCAGAACAAAGTGGAATGATTTTGGGGTGAAGTGTAAATTTGAAAATAGCCCTTGACCTTGGAGTAGGCTCTAAGGTTTATACTCGCTCCATCATATTGATTGTCAGTGTTGCTTGAGAAGATTCGAGTAAAACTGCAAAGGATTAACTATGTACCGAATTGGTGAGTTAGCCGATTTATGCGAGGTGAAGGCCGATACCCTCAGATTCTATGAGAAACACGGTCTACTTTCGCCTTCGAGCCGAACCGACTCTGGCTATCGGGTCTATACCGATGCCGACGCGGCGCGGCTGCGTTTTATTCTGCGGGCGAAGGCGGTGGGTTTTACCTTAAGTGAAATCAGTGAGCTGTTGTCTATCGATCTTGATAAATCCAATTGGGCCTGTGCCGATGTAAAGGGCATGGTGGATCTGAAGCTGGCGCAGGTACAGGCGAAGATTGCCGAGTTACTGCATTTTCAAACCAGTTTGCAGAGCTTGTCGGATGCCTGCTGCGGCGGGCCTCGTAGCGCCGAACATTGCTCGATTTTAGAGGCGCTAGAGTCGAGTACCGAGCGAGTACGCGTTGAGCATGATCATGGTGCAGTCCACAGCGCTACAACCCTAGATAAGTCAGGGAATTAATTATGTTACTGAAAAACTTTATCGATCTGTTTTTAGATTCCGCTCCTTGGCTGCTACTTGGCTTGATTCTGGCGGGTTTACTTAAAGTATTCGTGCCTATGGCCTGGATGCAAAAGCAGCTCGGCGGACATGGCTTTAAAACTGTGGTCAAGGCAGCGTTATTGGGCGCGCCTTTACCTCTGTGTTCCTGCGGTGTGATCCCCGCTGCCGTGGGGCTGCGCCGCTCTGGGGCATCGAAAGCGGCAACTACCTCCTTTTTAGTCTCCACCCCTGAAACTGGCGTCGATTCTGTGACCGTTTCCTACGTGTTACTCGGCCCTTTTATGGCAATAGTGCGCCCAATTGCGGCGATCACCAGTGCCATTGTTGCGGGCTTACTGGTGGGACGTGATGATGACGATGGCAAACCTGCGGTTAAGGCCGATTCCCAGTCAGACAAGGTTCAGTCAGACAAGGCATTAGCTAGCGCTGCGCCTGTCGCTTCATGCTGCGCCACAAAATCCCCGTCGCCAGAGACAGTGGTAAAAGCCGAAGCGGTAAAAAGCTGCTGCGCCTCGACTAAGGCGCCTGCAATTACGCCGGTCAAATCTTCCTGTTGCGGCAGTGATAACGCGAAAGCGCCATCAACCGAACCGAAAATCAAAATGACGCCGATGGCTAAGCCTAGTCTAATGGCGGCTGGCGGCCCAAGCATGGGGGCTGTCGGTATGGTTAATGCGGCTAAAGTCAGTGCGGTCAAGGTTGAAAATGCTGGTTCATGCTGTGGTACGCAAACTGCCGCGCCTGAAAAAATAGTCGTAGTGAAGAAGGGCGCTTGTTGTGGTAGCTCAAGCGCGAAAACGGCTGATAGCCATCAAGCCGAAGGCGAGAGCTGCTGTGCGTCGACTCAGGATATGGCGACTGAGTTGAAGTCTGAATCTGTGATTGCACGTATTGGTATTGGGCTTAAATATGCGGCGACGGATCTGGTGCGTGATACTACCCTCTGGCTGCTGGTGGGTTTATTCTTCGCAGCATTAGTACAAACCTATGTTCCTGCTGACTTTTTGGCTAAGTGGGGCGATGGGTTGCTGGCCATGCTGGTTATGGTGCTAGTGTCTGTCCCCATGTATATCTGCGCAACGGCTTCGACGCCGATTGCAGCGGGCTTGTTACTCGCTGGCGTGTCCCCCGGCGCCGTGCTGGTGTTTATGATGGCAGGCCCTGCAACCAATATCGCTACTTTAGGTGTAGTGACTAAGGAGCTGGGTAAGCGTGCGCTCTACGGCTATCTTGGCGGTGTGTTAGGTGTTGCCTTAGTAGCTGGTGCCTTAGTGAACTATCTAGTAGCGAACTTTGGCTTTGAGGTAATGCCACAGATTGGTCATGAACACCAAATGCTACCAAGTTGGTTAGTGGCCACCTCGGGCATAGTACTGGCGTTGTTGATGGCGAAAGTGGTGTTTGAGAAGATCCCAAGAAGCTGGTTACGCCGCAGCGATTGCTGCTCATAGCAATAGCGATAAATAAAAATCCCCAGCAATGACTGGGGATTTTTTATGGTAAAGCCTAATGCGTATCGCTAGTGGCAAACAACTGACTTGCGATGCTTAGTCGTTTGTTAGTTCGACTTCTTAGCATCGATAAAGGGCAGAGTGCCGGTTGGTAAGACTGTGGTTGGTAGTTTTCCATCCCATTTCTCGGCCTTGGTCAGTTCGACAAGGTTTTGATTTTGTGCGAGCGCTTCGGCGCGGCTCTTAATCGCAGAGGCTTCTGCATCCCCTTTAATGCGGATACTTTCAGCTTCAGCCTTCGCGCGGGCGAGTTGCGAGTCTGCTTCCGCTTGCGCTTGGGTCACGGCGATTTGGGCGCTGACTCTTTCTTTCTCTAAGTTTTGCAGTTGGGTTTGCACTTCAACCTCTGCGCGCATCCTGTCTTCAACAGATTTCTCATAAGCGTTGGAGAAATCGATATTTTCAATCTGTACCGAGGTGATCTCGATTGGCCCTTTCACCGATTGGGTGATGGCATTGGTCACATCGATACCAAATTTGATCCGCTCCTGTACCACTGAAATTGCGGTGTATTTACCAAAAATGTTTTCAACTTGCGTTGGCACTTGGCGGTCGAGTAAGCGCGCCACCATGGCATCGATACTTTTGAAGTTGGCATAGACTTCTTCGACCCGATCCGGCGGTACGCTAAAGGTGACTGAAGCGTTAAGTGTCGCGGGTTGTTGGTCACGGCTATAGGCTTGTAGTGAACTGTAGCTAGTCGTGTGGGTTTGGGTTGAGATTTTTACTACGGTGTCAAAAATGGGCAGTTTAAACCCAAGTCCCGGCTCTGCTGTACCAATGATCTTACCGTTACGTAGAATCACCCCGCGTTCACCTTGGTCAACCGTGTACCAACTGCCAAAGAGTGAGATAAATAGGATGAGTAAAATCACTAAAGGAATGATTTTAGATAGGCCAAAGGAACTTGGCAGGTTGAGTTCATTTTTTATCATTTAGCTTCCTTTGCTAGGGTCGTCGAGATGGGGTTGGAGTGAGCGCGGATCGTGTTGATGATTATTTATATCGAGACGAAACGGTTGCTGCAAAATGTATCTTAATGGTTAACGGCTGGCAACAATAGGGTATCTAGCTTATCAATATGTGACAGTAATATCACAACTCATCCTTACACTGTAAATCTTATTGCGAATTATTCTCACCATGGCTAGAGTCCTGAGATTCAAATTCTTCCATTGCTTTCATGCGTTTATCTTTTTATAGGATATACACCGAGCATAGGCAAATGGACTCGAATGCTAACGCTTTGTGGTGAGAGGAAAACATCCCGTGTTGCAACTTATATCTGTGTTAGCGACGCTGTTGGCCTGCTTGTTATTTTATTTGACCAACAAGCAGCAAAAACTATTGGCAAGCTCCCTTCCTAAGCGGCCTTGGCGTTTACTCGCCTACGGCATGGCTGTCGCTAGCCTTATCGGCTGGCTCAGCCTATTTACCCTAGGCGCGGCAATTTTTATCTGGATAGCCCTGTTGATGCTGCTCTCGGGTTTAGTGCCTTTTATCTCACTTATCGGGCGGAAATAAGCCATGTCTCGTTTAGCGGAAAACGACAAATTACAGCCAGACTGGTGGACTAAGTCACTGGCGGGATTGATTTTAGGATTTACCTTAGCGCTTGGATTGGTGGGGTTATTTGCTTGGTTTGGCCCGGGTGGAATCGATGCCGACACTAAGGTGCAATTCAACATGTGGATGATTACACCCATTTGGTTGCTGATATTAAGTTTTAGCTTTCTGTTTAAAACCGGACTCAGAGCAATCGGCTATTTGGGCCTGTTTAACATTTTGACTTATATAGTGTTATATACCTTTAGGTGACAAGGATGAAAGTTCGCAGTGATGTGTTACGGGTGTATCAGTCTATCCATATTTGGACTGGGATCATCGCCGGAATCGTATTGTTTATCGGCTTTTATGCTGGTTCGCTGACTATGTTTAAGGGGGCGATTGACGCTTGGTCAATGCCGCCTTCTGTGACTTTGCCGCAAGTCTCAAGCGATAGGCTCGATGATTTAGTATCGCAGGTGTTAGCGCAGGACGATAAGGCGAAAAACGGCTTTAGTTTGCATTTGAATGATGAGCATCAGTCGCCGATGACCTGGTATCAGCATGGCTCGGAGCGCGAACTTAGCATGAGTAATCAGCTTTGGCATGCTAGCCTCGACGAGCAGGGGCAAGTAGTCACCCAACTCAGTACGCCAAGCGAGTTGGCTGAACTGATTGACCAATTACACCGTACTGCGGGGATTGCCGGTGAGGTCGGCCACGATCAAGCGGGTGTCTATGTGCTGGGTGTTGCAGCCTTTCTATACTTCTTAGCACTCGTTTCTGGGGTGATTTTTTTATTGCCCACTTTAACCAAAAGCTTTTTTGCCCTGCGTAAAGATAAGGGCGAGAGCCGTTTCTGGCTCGATGCCCACAACTTAGTCGGCATTACTAGTTTGCCATTTCATATAGTGATCAGCCTGACTGTGATTGTGTTCGCCTTCCATGACCAGCTTTATGATGGGCTTAAACATGTGGTTTATGGCGAAAAACCACTGTTTACCCAACCTGCACCCGACAGAACGCCCTATACACTTGCCGATTTGCCAAAGATCACAAGCGTATTGGCCAAGGTGCAGGAGTTGGCACCTGACTATCAAGTGAATGAAATGACCTTTATGAACTTGGATAATCCCCGTGCGACCTTGCGCTTGGGGTTATATAACCCCAATGGTTTTATGCGTGGACCCGTTACCGATTTCTTATACCTGCATCCTTACAGTCTTAAGGTATCCAACAGCACTATTGACCAAAGTGATAAGGGGATTTGGGCCAGAACCGTTGCGGTATTCTTTGGATTACACTTTGGCAGTTATGGGGGCGATCTCGGGCGCTGGGTGTATTTCTTCTTAGGTTTGAGCGGCGCTTTTTTATTTTACAGTGGCAACTTGCTGTGGCTGGAAAAACGCCGTAAAAAGCAGGCCAGTGAACAAACCCGTGCTTGCCGTTTAATGGCCAGTGCCACAGTGGGGATTTGCTTAGGCTCCGTTGCCGCCTTAACGATAAGTATGTTGCTGGGTAAATGGTTTTACGCGCATGTGAGTAATATTAACCACGTCTATTTGTGGCTGTATTATCTGGTGTTTGGCTTGCTGGTGGCTTACGCCTTTTGGCGTGGTGCAGCCAAGGCGGCGCTGCTGATTTTGCCCCTATGCGGCTTGGCTACATTGGCGATGCCAATCACGTCTTTCGTTGCGGTATTCGCGCCAAGTTTAGGCTTATGGGCGCCTTATTCTTCAGCGACTTTGGGCGTTGATCTGGTGGCGTTGGCCTTTAGCGGGGTGTTCTTTTATGGTTACAAGCTGACTCGCCATCGGGTGCTTAATGGGCCGCAGGACAGTGTCTGGGCCATTTCCGCTACAGTGCCAGTGGCAGAACTCACCCAGCAAACATCGTAATACCAATGGGCGCCGTTATCGACGCCCATTACTATTTATCGGATGCAGATGACTCAACATTAACGGCCCTGGACTAAGCCTTCGCTGCGGGTAGGCGAGCTTTACTTCGGGCCAGTAAGTGCGCACTGAGGTAGCAAGCCGTGACTAAAAAACTTGCGGCTAAATACAGTGGTAAGCCATGTTCTACATCATCGAAACGACTGGCGGCAACCGGACCAATAACCGACCCCACAGAATAGCTGAGCAACATAATCTGAGTGGCGGAGACGATTTGGCTGCTGGGTAAATGATCGCACGCCAGACTGATGGCGATGGGATAGAGAGCAAAGGCGCAGGCACCGAGTAACACAAAACCCAACCATAATCCCACAAGCGATGTTTGCATCAGTAACAACAGCGCCGCGGCACCCACTAAGCAAAAGGCGGTCATCAACACACTCTTTTGAATGCGGGGAGATAAATAGCTCACTAAGGGCTGGACTATCATGCCGCCCAAGATAATTAGCGCCATAAATTGCCCCGTTTGCTGGGCAAAACCCATGTCCCGCGACACATAAACAGGTAATAAGCCGTAGATGGGGCCTAGTAATAATCCCGAGACTAAACAACCGACCACGGCGGGTTTACTTAAGGTTTTTAGGTCGGAAAGGGCAATTGCGTGTTGTTCACTGGACTGTGGTTGGCCACGTTTAACCAACAGTGCAGGCAAACTGGCGGCGGCTAGCAAACCTATTACTACCAAGTAGGGTAAATTACCCGTGGTACCTAAATAATCTACGGCGAGTTGACCAATGGCGGTGCCACCGTAGAGGGCGGTCATATATAAACCTAAACGTTTTGCCCGTTGTTTTTGGGTATCGGCCATTAGTAACCAGGATTCAACTACCACAAAAATCCCCGCCACGGCGATGCCTGCAATCAAGCGTGCTGCTAACCAAACACTGCTCTGTGGCAGCAAAATCATCACTACAACGCTGCACAGTAAGATATTTAAGAACAAAATAAAGGCCTTACTGTGCCCTATGCGGCTGACAATCGGTGCAATACAAGGTGCGCCCAGTAATAAGCCAAGGTAGAAAATACTCGCCAGCCAAGGAGCAAGATCAAGGCTCAAATCAAAGTAAGTGAGTGAGAGTGGGATCAAACTCATCAAGTAGCCTGACGCTAAAGCAAATAGACTAAGTCCTGCCACTGGAACAAAAAGCCCTGGCTTTTGATTGGGTTGAGCTAACAGCATATTTTCCACAAGCGGTACCAAAACAGGTAAAAAAATAAACAGAAGGCACGATTACGGTCGCGACTCTAGGCTGGATTGCTGACGGGGTAAAGTGAGTTAGATTGACTGAAATGGTGAATAATATTTGTGTTTATTATTCATATAGATATTGAAGTTTAAATGTTATTGGTTTGGGTGAAAAAGCAACATGCAACGCGTTGTTTGGTGATCACTTACTTATCAGAACGAACAAAATCTAATCTCGAAATATTAACACGCTCTAGTGCTCATAAGCTTTGTTATTAGCGATGAAAAGTCAGTGGGATGATTATCTGGATGTTATGCAATTAATTAGCATTTTATATTGTTAAAAATTAATATTAAATTAAGGCTTTTATCACTTTGAATTACGCCGTGATTTGATCTTTGTCACAGTTTTAAATATTTATTTAGTTACAGCTTTATCAAGCTTTTGCAGTATTTTTATCCGTTTGAAAGTTTTGTTCATCACTTAAGATCAAAAATAGGTGGTTTTTATCGCGAAAATGGTTTTTTTGCGTTTTAAGTCTTAGCATTTTGTTGTTGCTATGTAGCTAAAGTACAAAATAAACTGCTTTTACTAGTGTGACCTATGCCCTAAATTTGCTAGAAAAAATAATGGTATGAAGGTAGTAGTCACCATGTCCTTAACGCAATCAACGTCGGTTTCCCCTAATCATTCGCCCGCCAATACTGGGCTTGAAAAGAAAAATATGCTGGTCTTAATGGCGGATATTGTGCTGCTATTTGCACTGTATTACGGATTACCCTTTGAGCAGGGAGTGAATACGGGGCTTGCGATTTTAGTCTTTGCGGCCATTCTGTGGTTAACCGAAGCGATTCATATCAGTATTACTGCGATTTTAGTGCCTATTTTGGCGGTATTCTTTGGGGTATTTGAAACCAAAGAGGCCATGAGTAACTTTGCCAATCCAATTATCTATCTGTTTTTCGGTGGTTTTGTGCTTGCTGCTGCATTGCACAATCAAAAGATTGATACCTTAATCGCGCAAAAATTGCTGCTGGCCTCTAAAGGCAAGCTGAGTATTGCCTGCTTAATGTTGTTTGGGGTAACTGCGCTGCTGTCGATGTGGATCAGTAATACCGCAACCACGGCAATGATGCTGCCTCTGGCACTGGGAATTTTGCAGCAATTAGATCGTAAAACCTATCACAGTACCTATGTGTTCCTATTATTGGGGATTGCCTATTCCGCTAATATCGGCGGTATTGGTACTTTAGTCGGCAGTCCGCCCAACGCGATTGCCGCAGCGCAGGTGGGGTTAAGTTTTAGCGATTGGCTAAAATTTGGCATTCCAACCGTGATCTTAATGCTCCCTATGATGCTCATTGCGCTCTATTGGTACTTTAAGCCAGACTTGTCGGCTAAATGCGAGCTTGCACTTGAAGATCAAAAGCTCACGTTCCAAGGAAAACTGACGCTGGTTATTTTCCTTGCGACCGTATGTTGCTGGATTTTCAGTGTGCCGTTGGCAAAAGCACTTGGCGGAATAACTCAGTTTGATACCGTCGTTGCACTCGGTGCTGTGGTATTACTGGCGGGGCTCGGTTTAGTTGGTTGGAAGAAGATTGAATCGACCACTGACTGGGGCGTGTTGATTTTATTCGGTGGCGGTTTGACCTTGAGTGCCGTGCTCAAAACTACCGGTACCAGCGTGTTCCTCGCGCACTGGATGACGGATATTTTTGGCAGCACCCACATGTCGCTGTTTGTGTTTGCGGTGATCGCCTTTGTGGTAATGCTAACCGAATTTGCCAGTAATACCGCGAGTGCGGCGCTGTTAGTGCCTGTATTTGCGGCGATTGCCGAAGCATTGGGGGTATCTCCCGTCATGCTATCCGTGCTAATTGGTATTGCCGCATCCTGCGCCTTTATGTTGCCAGTGGCGACGCCGCCTAACGCTATTGTTTACGGCTCTGGCCATATCAAGCAGTCGGAAATGGTGCGAGTGGGCATGATAGTTAACTTCCTCAGCATGATAGTGCTGGGCATTATTGCTCACACCTTCTGGGAAGTGTAATCGCCTCTGATTCATCCAAATAAAAATACCCAGCTCAGCTGGGTATTTTTATGGGCGAAGCACACATTAACGATAACGTTTTAGCCATTGATCGAACGCTGGCTTAGGTAAGGCACCAGCTTGCTGCGCGAGGAGTTGTCCCTGCTTGAAAATCATTAAGGTAGGAATGGAGCGTATATTAAATTGAGCCGCAAGGGCTTGTTGTTCTTCAGTATTGATTTTACCGAAGCGGAATCTTGGCTCCCATACTTTTGCGGCCTCAGAAAATATAGGCGCAAAACTCTTACAGGGACCGCACCAGCTGGCCCAAAAATCAACAACTAAGGGCAACTCTGATTTATGGGCATGATTGATAAAATTGGCACTGGTGAGTTCAATCGGAGTCGCCGCAAACAGATTCTGTTTGCATTTGCCGCAGGTCGGCTGCTCAGTTAACCGCTCTTGGGGCACGCGGTTTAAGGTGTCACAGTGGGGGCAAGCAATAATCATAATCTGGCTCCTAAGCTCGGGGATGATCTAGATATGGGGTTGAATAAGTGGAATTTAAAGGAGGATAGGATCAAGCAAGATTGGTATAAGCCACAAAATCCCCACGGCACGCCGACAAGTAGGAGTGCCGATGTTAGAATAGACACTTTGAGAAATCACTGTGTTGAGTGAAGAGTAAGAGATTAATTAAATGACTGAATTAGAAATAATCGATCTGGTTGTCGGTGATGGAAAAGAGGCCGTAAAAGGCGCGTTGATCACTACCCAATACCGCGGTTTTTTGCAAGATGGTACGCAGTTCGATTCCTCCTACGACCGTGGTCAGGCATTTCAATGTGTGATTGGGACTGGCCGAGTGATTAAAGGTTGGGACCAAGGGATTATGGGGATGAAAGTGGGCGGCAAACGCAAGTTATTGGTGCCAGCTCATTTAGCCTACGGCGAGCGCCAAATCGGGGCTCATATCAAACCCAATTCTGATCTCACTTTTGAAATCGAATTGCTTGAAGTGCTGACTCGCGACTAAGTATGACAAGATAGTAAGAGTCTGTGTAAGCTCGATAGGGCGAGTATGATCTAGGGTTTTCTCGCCCTCCTCACTATGTCACTTCGGCATTGTTTGTTTTACACTGGACGAGGTTTCCCCACGTTAAGGAAAGAGATTTTTCTGTGGCATCGGATACGGCAGCAGAACAGATTAAGCAACTTCAGGCCGAAATTGCACAGCTTAAACGTGAAAACGCTCAATTAACGGCGTTGAATCGTCGTGCCGAAGAGAAACTATTCGCCGCCCTTGATGGCAATGGTTTGTGCTTATGGGAACAGCATATTCCAAGTGGGAATTTAACCATTTTCAATATGCGCTGGGGCGAAATGCTCGGTTTTAGCCCCGATGAGTTAGCAGCCCATGTTGATATCTGGAAAAGCAAATTACACCCAGAAGATAAAGACTGGGTAATTCAAGCCTTTGAAGATCATGTGAATGGCAAGGCCGATTATTACCAGGCCGTGCACCGAATGCTGCATAAAGATGGCAGCGTTACTTGGGTGTCGGATCGGGGCCGCATTGTAGAACGTTTACCTGATGGTACACCGCTGCGGATGATGGGCAGCCATATCGATATCACCCAAGAAAAGCGTTATGAACTCGATTTAGCGCTACTCGCCCATAGCGACCCACTTACCAACCTGATGAATCGCCAAGCTATAGCCAAGGCCTTCGATGAGTGCTTGCAGCCCGGCATGAGTGGTGCGTTATTTTTTATCGATCTTGATGGTTTTAAAGCCTTAAATGACCGTTACGGCCATAAATTTGGCGACAATTTATTAGTGCACGTTGCAGATTCTTTGGTCGCTCATTCGGGGGAGCAAGCGAAGATCGCACGGTTAGGTGGTGATGAGTTTGTGATCATACTGCCATCCACCGAAATTGAATCATTAAGCATGCTTGCACAATCCTTGCTTGATGTTTATCGACAGGTTTTTTTACTTGAAGGTCATGAAGTGGCGATTGGACTGAGCATCGGCATTGATATTTTTAGTGATGGTGATAGTTTTGCTGAAAGTTGCGAGCGTGCAGACGCCGCCATGTATCGCATTAAACATCAAGGGAAAAACGGCTACAGCTTCTCTCGTTAAGAGCATTATTGAGCGCTAATGGGCAGCATCGCGCTTTGCTTGCGCGCCTCTATAAAGTGATATTTCACTGCTCACAACTCCATACCTCAACAGCGGCATCTTGCTTATTTGGAGGGCCAAGCCAATGACTCATGGCTTGGCATTGCACTTTACCAGTGGCGTTGGCGAAACACAGCTCAAAATCTCCCGCTTCGGGGGTGCGACCTAAGCGTAATTTGGGCAGCACGGGCAGCTTGGGCTGATAATGCCAACTTCCATTGTTAAACACCGCATCATCAGGGATTTCCATACCCGCACCTGTGCCTTTCACTCTGGCTTCAACTAACACTAAGCCTTGCGGTGTGAGCAGATAATCTTCTTCCCAGCGGATTTTTTCGATGCTGTGGTTCCACGCGAGGGTGAACTGCTCTGTGGGCACTTGTGCCCACAGTGTGCCAGCTAGGCCTAAACATAGACCTAGCATGTTATTGCCTTACCTTCGCATAAAATTCCAAAACATTACCCCTGCTCGGCAAGACGTTTCAGTTTGCGGGCTCTGAGGCTGTGCTGCACGATAAACAGTAGCGCCAGTCCAAAGCCAATTTCATCACTGAGCGGGGTGGCAAGGATCAAACTGGCTCCCGCGAGGAAGCCGATAACCCGTTCCCACCAATAGAGTTTTTGCAGCAGGTAGCCGGTAAAGACCACTCCCCAAATCCCAATCGCGACAGTGACTTTGATCAGCACATAAATAGTGGCTAACCAGCTATCGCTTTGCAGCATTAGTGCGGGGTCATAAACCGCCATAAAGGGGATCACAAAGCCCGCGATAGCAATACGAATCGCCCACAGACTGATTTTCAGCCCCGACTCCTTTGCAATCGGCGCGGCCGCAAAACAGGCTAAGGCAACGGGTGGCGTTAAGTCAGCCATAATCCCAAAATAAAACACAAACATATGGGAGACGATCAGCGGCACGCCTAAATCCAGTAACGCCGGTGCGGCAATTGAGCTGGTAATAATGTAGTTAGGGATGGTGGGTATTCCCATGCCTAATACCAGACAAGTGAGCATAGTTAATACTAAGGATAAGAACAGGTTATCCTGCCCTACAGCGAGAATATAGCTGGCAAAAGTGGAGGCTATTCCCGTGAGCGAGACAATACCGATGATCACTCCCACTAAGGCGCACGCAATCCCAACTGGTACGGCATGGCGCGCACCTTCGACCAATGCATGTAAGCAAATGGTCAGAGTATCTTTACCGCCCTTGATAAACCAACAGATGGCCACGAGTATGGCAATGACTCCAAATACTACGCCAATCCCCATCTGGAAGAAGCCCGCGCACAGCACGCCAAGGGCAATCCAAAAGGCAAAACGCAGGGCATTAGAAGGCAGGCGCAGCACAATGGCTGAGCCTAAGATCACTATCGAGGTCAGCGCTAAACCGACCATGCCCGAGAACAGCGGTGTTCTGCCGGAAAACAGTAAATAAACCAAAATAAACAACGGAATAAGAAGATACCAACGCGCTTTAACCGCCGCCCAAGGATCGGGACACTGATCTTTGGGCAAGCCACAAAGATTGGCGCGTTTAGCTTCTAAATGCACCATCCAAAAAACGGAGCAAAAATACAGTAACGCTGGCAGCAAGGCGGCTTTGGCGATTTCAATAAACGGCACGTTAATTGTTTCGGCCATGATAAAGGCCACTGCGCCCATAATCGGCGGCATGATTTGGCTACCCATACTGGAGGTGGCTTCAACACCACCGGCAAAGGCGGGGCGGTAACCAAAGCGTTTCATCAGAGGAATGGTAAATTGTCCAGTGGTCACCACGTTGGCGACGCCCGAGCCTGTGATTGTCCCCATCATCGCCGAGGAAACCACGGCAACTTTGGCCGGGCCACCCAGTTTATGGCCGAATAAGCCCATCGCAAAATCGGTAAACAAACGGATCATGCCTGCTTGTTCTAAAAAGGCACCAAACAAAATAAACAGGAAGATATAAGTGGCCGACACATAAGTTGGAGTGCCATAAAGCCCCTCGGTGCCAAAGGATAACTGGTTGATAATTTGGTCAACGCCATAGCCGCGGTGCATTAAGTCGCCGGGGAGGTATTGGCCGAATAAGCCATAGGCTAAGAAAATACAGCAAATGATCGGTAATGCCCAACCCATCACTCGTCGCGCGGCCTCAAACACTAAGACAATCAACACCACGCCAATCACCATATCGGCATCGGTTAATTCACCCGAACGTTGGATCAGATCGGCCTCAAAAATCCATTGATAGGCGGCCGTTGCCATGCCCGCAAGGCCAAGCAACCAAGCTAAGGGTTGCCAAGGTCGAGCTTTGCCCACGGCGGGATAACTTAAAAAAACCACTAAAAGTAAAAAACCAACGTGGGTTGCCCGCAGCACTTGAGTCGATACGGGGTGAAATGCGGCGGTAATGATTTGAAAAATAGAGAAAATAAGTGCCGTATAAAACAGCGCTTTGGGCCAGTCACTGGTGCTTGCACCTAGGCCTTGTTCGGAATCGCTCATATTTATGCCTCACAGCATTAGACAACAGAGGGCGACGCAGCACTTGGGGAATCACCCAAGTGCTTAGTTGGAAAAGGGTCGCTCAGATTGAGGTTACACCCTTAGAGTGCGCCAACTTCTTTGAAATAACGCTCCGCACCTGGGTGCAGCGGCGCTGGCAGATTTTTGGTCGCTTTGTCTAATTGAATCGCTTTTGCCGCTGAGTGCGCATTACCGAGACGATCTAAATGTTCAAACATCAGTTTGGTCATCTGATAGGCTAAATCGTCCGACACTCCCGCTTGAGTGACAAATAGGTTTTGAATCGCAACCGTTGAGACATCAGCAGTTTGACCTTCGTAGGTCGATGCGGGGATGACTCCATGCTGATAGGCAGGATTATTAATTTTGAGGATCACATCTTCGGGGACTTCAACAAAGTTGATTGGCATCGTCGCAGCTAAATCACGGATCGCCGCCATCCCTAAGCCCGAGGACTGTAAGGTTGCATCTAACTGACGGTTTTTAATCAGCTCAACGGATTCGGCGTAAGGTAAAAACTCAACCTTGCCCATATCCTCATAGCTTAAGCCAGCCGCTTTGAAGATGGCGCGAGCATTGAGTTCAGTACCCGACTTAGGTGCACCGACAGAAATACGTTTACCTTTTAAATCAGCTAAGGTTTTAATGCCAGATTCTTTACTCGCCACTATTTGAATATAGTTAGGATAAGCGGCTGCGAGTACACGCACTTTATCTAACGGTTTTTTAAAGCCTGCATCGGCATCGCCCTGATAGGCCGCAGCCACTGAATCACCTAAGGCTAAGGCCAGCTCACCACGACCGGCTTGCAGCAAGTTGAGGTTTTCAACCGAGGCTTTTGTGGCTTGTACTGAGGTCTTCGCGCCTTCAATACCTGTACCATAAAGTTGCGACAGTGCCACACCAATCGGGTAATACACACCACTGGTACCACCGGTCAGAATATTGATAAAGGCTGGTGCGGCCGCCATCGTGGCTGCACTGAGTGAGAGGGTTAAAGCGGCGCCCACGGCGATAAAACGTTTGTTGATTTTCATGCTTAAATATCCTTATTTTTTATTGTGTTATATAGGGTAAGAACAATAGATATCATTGATTATTTATTTTAGTATCAGACCTTATATACCCAAAACTGTTCAAAATACAAGCTTTAACACGCCTTTCGATACAAGCTAGATGGTGATTTTTTACGGCTAATGTGCCGAGTTAATCAGTGTAACCATGAGTCGATAATGCGTAGATTACATCTGCATCTAGGAATATATCGGTAAGTGTGTTGCGTTCAGAATGTGTGGATTTGGGTGAAGAAAACCATAGCAAAATGCTCAAGCATTGTAGATATTGCTTTAGTCTAGGTAAGGTCCTAAATAAAGGCGTTCTAGCTTATTAATATTAAAAAAATCATTATGTTAGATTTTTTGTGTTTGCGGAATAAATTATCGTTAAGTGGGTGAGAATAAAAAACGGGCTAATAAAAAGGGCTAACCGTAGTTAACCCTTAATCAAGATATTGGAAGCGCACCCTAAGGTGTCACAATATTACTTAACGTTATCGAGGAGGCCTTTAGTCGCGTTTTTGGCGTGCTTTGCAGCGCGTTTTTCCTTGATCGACATTAACGGCTTTTTCTTGGCCTCTTTGCGATTTTTTTGCTCTTTACTCATAGTTAACTCCATGTACTTTCAGTGGTTGTTCATCAGGCTAATCATGTAAGCCATTTGCATAAAACCCGTTCCATGATGTCCTGATTAAAGCGAAA
Organism: Shewanella sp. DNRA4; assembly: GCF_012843185.1. Taxonomy (NCBI): domain Bacteria; kingdom Pseudomonadati; phylum Pseudomonadota; class Gammaproteobacteria; order Alteromonadales; family Shewanellaceae; genus Shewanella; species Shewanella sp. DNRA4. The sequence continues at coordinate 86,182 of NZ_JABAIP010000006.1, read as the reverse complement.
CGTTTAAACTCGAATTACACCATTTTTAAATCACAACTATTTAAAACGATTGGTAATTTATTTGAATTTGTTTGCCTCTCTGAGCTGCACTCGCAAAATAATCTTATCACCGAAATCCTAAGGAAGATCCACTCGCTGCTTAGAATAATTCACGCTAATGCTAGTGCTAATCTGTATATAAAATATGCGGTTCAGAACACGGTATTTACACATTTCATTACCTTACCTGCGCGTCGATTTTCCGAGTATACCGCCGAGTAATCCGCGTAAAATTTGTTTTCCGAGTTGATTACCAACGGTTCTCGCTGCTTGTTTCGACAAGGTTTCGGCTAATCCTTGGCGGCGTTTATTACCAAAGATAAGCTCGCTAAACCAGCCTTGCTCAGCTGCTTTGGTCGTTGACGTACTGGTTGTTTGCGCAGTACCGCTGCCATTCGTTTGTTCGGTATGACGTTGATTCAGTCGCTCATAGGCGGATTCGCGATTGACTAAAGTATCGTATTTACCACCAATCGGACTCTGATGACGGATAGCGGTTAACTCCTCGGTCGTGGCTGGCCCCATCCGGCAGCGTGGTGGTGCTATTAAGGTGCGCTCAACCATAGTCGGCACACCTTTCTCGGCAAGGGTTGACACTAAGGCTTCGCCCACGGCGAGTTGTGAAATTACCTCGCTGACCACCAATTTAGGATTCGATACAAAGGTTTCGGCTGCGGTTTTAACGGCTTTTTGATCCCTTGGGGTATACGCCCTGAGGGCATGCTGAATGCGATTGCCGAGTTGACCGAGAATTTCATTGGGAATGTCGTCGGGGAATTGCGAGCAGAAATACACCCCGACGCCCTTGGAGCGGATAAGCCGCATAATTTGCTCTATGCGTTTAAGCAAACTTGCAGGGCAGCCCTCAAATAATAAATGTGCTTCATCAATAAAGAAGACTAATTTTGGCTTATCGAGATCGCCGACTTCGGGTAGGTTTTCAAAGAGTTCAGATAGCAGCCAGAGTAAGAAGCTGGAATAGAGGTTAGGGGTCAGGATTAACTTATTAGCGGCTAACAGATTGATAATGCCGCGCCCTTGTAAATTAGTGCGCATTAAATCTTCAAGCTGTAACGCGGGTTCGCCAAAAAAGTCTTTGCCGCCATCGCGCTCTAGCCCTAGTACCGAGCGTTGAATCGCTGCGAGGGATTGGGCGCTGATTAACCCATATTTGGCGGAGATGTCTTTACGCCCATCGGCCACTAAGTTCAGCATCGCGCGCAGATCGTCAAGGTCGAGTAACAATAAACCTTGGTCGTCAGCCAGTTGAAACACTATGTCTAAAATACTGCTTTGGGTGTCATTGAGCTCGAGAATGCGCCCGAGTAAGGTCGGCCCCATTTCACTCACGGTTGTGCGTAATGGATGACCTTGCTCTCCTGCCAAATCCCAGCAAACGACGGGGTTTGCCTCGGTTTGATAATCTACTATCCCGATTTCTGCCGCCCGCTTCAATAGCTTATCGTTTGGAGTGCCCGCTACACCGAGTCCTGAAATATCGCCTTTGATATCAGTAAGAAAGACGGGTACACCTTGGCGGGAAAAGCCTTCGGCTAGCGTCATCAGCGAAACGGTTTTGCCTGTACCTGTAGCGCCAGCGATCAGTCCGTGGCGGTTGGCATATTTAAGATTTAAGTGAACCTGTTGCTCACCTTTACCTAAGAGTAGAGTATTCAAGCGCAGTCCTTGTCTTAATTAACACCCCAAGGTGAATCAAGGGGGAGTTGGTCATGGGTGGATAAAAAAACATCACTCAGTGTTTGCCTTTCGTGGATCTGTGTCAATATCGTTGAGCACATAATCGATACAGCTCAAGTAAAGCTTGGCAATGTTAGTTTGGCTAAGTGTAGTTATTTTGTAGCATTTGTTGGGAGCCGAAGATGAAAACCCCATTGATTATGTTAGTCTTGTCCACATTATTATTGACCTCTGGCTGTGCTGAGCTAGCCTGTTCCGCTCGGACGGATGTCGACCCCTATGAACCCATGCTAGATAAACAGCGCTGCGTGGATGAGGCGGATAAGCAGTTAACTGCCCATGAAAAGGCCAAAAAGGCTGAAGAGGAACAACAGCTTAAACAAGCTGTAGATCGGGCGATTCAACAACGTCAATAGCAAGGATTGGTATGAAGGGAGCGGGAGGAACACAGGGCGGTATTGGCCAGTTTTTTATTGGACTTGCCATGATGTGTGCAGGATTCTATCTGTTATTCAATGCGATACAGGTAAGTTCCAGTTTTGGGCTAGGTTACGGCCTCTACCGCATGAATGCCTTTGGACAGGGATTATCGATCACCACAGGTATGGTGATGCTGCCGTTTATCCTCGGGATAGTGATGGTGTTTTTTGATGCCAAGACTAAGCTCGGTTGGCTGCTTACCTTAGGCTCCTTAGTCGCCTTAATTGTAGGCGTGATCAGCTCGATTCAGTTTCACTTTAAAGCCATGTCGGCCTTCGATTTGATCGTGATTTTAGTGTTAGCCTTTGGTGGGCTTGGCTTGTTTTTGCGCTCGTTAAAAGCGGCTCCTACTGAGCAGAATGATCCCAAATAACAGCTAAACTGAAATGTCTATTGCATACCCATAGCCGAGGAAATCCAATGCGTTGGCGTGACAGTGATCGCAGCTCCAATATCGAAGATAGGCGGGACCAACAGATGGCGTCGGCGGGTGTGCCCAGCGCGCTCCTGCTTAGGTTATTGCCTTTTCTGCTGCAAACTAAAATCGGCCGAGTGGTATTACTGCTGGGCGGGTTATATTTTACGTTTCAATATTTTACCGGCGGATTATCCCTCGAACCGAGTAATCAAGCGGGGTTTAGTCAGTCACAATCGGCCAGTAATACCGCGGCTCAAGATGAAAATGCCCAGTTTGTGGCGGCGATCCTCGGCACGACTGAAACCGTTTGGAATCAATTGCTACAAGGGCGATATATCGAACCTAAGCTAGTGCTTTATCGCAATATGACCTCAACCGGATGCGGTATGGGGCAGGCGCAATCTGGGCCTTTCTATTGCCCCGCTGACAGCAAAGTCTATATCGACTTGAGTTTTCTCGAGGAGTTGAAAAAACTCGGAGCGCCCGGTGATTTCGCCTTTGCCTATGTGATTGCCCACGAGGTGGGCCACCATGTACAGAACCTACTCGGCACCAGCACTAAAGTGCGTCAGGCGCAGCAAGCCGCTGGCAAGGCGCAGGCCAATCAACTGAGTGTCGCCCTCGAATTGCAAGCCGACTGTTACGCTGGCGTGTGGGGGCATTATGTCGATAGACAGCTCAATTTGCTTGAGCCTGGCGATGTAGAAGAAGGCATTGCCGCCGCCAGTGCTGTGGGTGATGATCGCCTGCAAAAAATGGCGGGTCGCGCCGTGCAACCCGAAGCCTTTACCCATGGAAGCTCTACGGACAGAGTGAAATGGTTTAATATCGGCTTTGCCTCCGGCAAACCTGCCAGCTGCAATACTTTTAATAGCAAATAGCGAGCTGGTAATCGCGCCAACGTAGGATGGGTAGATGGCATTTGAAGATAGGTTTCGGCTCAGTAGTCATGCAGTTATCACCAATGAATTAGGGCAAGTGCTGCTGCTCAAAGCGAACTATGGCAATTTTGCTTGGGGTTTACCCGGCGGCGCCTTAGAGCTTGGAGAGACCATTCACGAGGCCTTGCTGCGCGAATGCCAAGAGGAGTTGGGATTAGAGGTGAACATTCACTATCTTAGCGGCGTTTATTATCACAGCGCCTATCAATCCCAAGCCTTTATTTTTCGTTGTGAGTTTGCATCTGCCGATGCGCTGATTCGCTTAAGCCATGAGCACTCAGAGTTTGCCTTCCATGATATCGACACGCTTAGCGCGGTTCAGCAGCAAAGAATCAAAGATTGCCTTAATTTCAACGGTGTTGTGATAAGTGCGAAGTTTTAAGGCTTTGCCAGTAAACTTGGAGTTAATCGGCTTAGGTTTGCGCGATTGGATTTTTAAGCAGTTATCCCTGATGCCGAATTTGGTTCGCCATTTGTAAAATTAAAGCTTGCTGAGTTATGCCATGCTCACGGCATAACTCAGGGATGGGGGCGCCATCTTCTGCTTGTTCGAGGATTGCAGTTCAAACTCTTTTAGTGTTCTTTAATAAAATCAAAGTCGTGGGGCTTCACCCCACACCCGACCAAGGAGGACTGCTCGTCCTATCCTCCTTGGATGCTCCAAGACGCCCCTAGCGAAGTTACATGCATTGGTTAGTGGCTTCGTGCTTATTCGAAAATCACTAACGCTTCCGATGGTACATCCTGTACCCCGAAAGCTAGCGAGGCATCCATGCCTCGCTCACGCGATTTTCTTCAACGCCCTTCAGCAACTTCGCAGGGGAAGGTGAACTTCTGAAGCTTTTGCGTTGTTCGTTAGTATTTACAAAGAGTACCAACACTCCACCTTTCTAAAATTTAACTATGGGTGTCTCGTTAAACTATCTGTTTCTGTTGAAACAACTTAAGATTAATGTAATCCTCTAAAAGTAAAGGACTAACTTAGAGGAAATTGATGATGAGTAGCACAAGTGAAACTAATTTAGATGAAATGTCTAAAGCCGAAATTGATATCCTCATCAAACGAATTTGTACAGGAAATTCGGTATTGTTCACTGGTGCTGGATTTTCAAAGAGCACTATTAATATTTCAGACAAAGAGCCACCAATGGCATCTGGTCTTTCGCAAATGCTAGCTGATATTGCGGGTATAACTGACGAACGTGATGATCTTTACTACACTTCGGATCTTTGTCTCTCGCGAGGGTTAACGAGAGAAATAATAAATACTTTGAGAGAAAGTTTTGTAATCAAAAAAGTTAGTGACGCACATAAAATAGTAGCAAATTTTAACTATAGAAGAATTTATACAACAAATTATGATAATGCTTTTGAGCTGGCGAGTAGAGAGGTTGGGCATGACCGACTTGCGGTTTGCTTAGATGATCGGCCTAGTCAGTATGTTAATCAAGATATTTGTGTTCATCTGAATGGTTATATAGATAAATGCAATGAATCTGACTTGCAATCTAAGATAAGGCTTACTGATTCATCATATTTGTCCCCTGATTACTTTATAAACTCTGATTGGCGAAGAACATTTTTACACGATCTTGATTGTAGTTCAGCAATAATATTTGTTGGTTACTCACTATATGATGTTCAAATTAGATCTATTCTGCATAATTCTCAACATCTAATAGATAAAACATATTTTATTACTTAGGATGGGGCTTCTGATAAAGAAGTTTACAGTCTTTCTAAGTATGGCAGAGTGTTCAAGATTGGCGTGGGTGGTTTTGCCGACATATTGAGTTCAGTTCAGTGTGATGAGCCAAACACCTCGATTGAAATTTTTCCAAAGTCATTTGATAAATATGACTTGTGTAAGACACCTCCAGTGGTAACTGAGGAAGACTCACGAAATTTGCTGCTGTTTGGTTATTATAAAAAAGAAATGATTGATTCTGTTATTTCAAATGATTTTATAGATCCTTTTATATTTAAGAGATGTTCGGTTGAAATTATAAAGAGACAACTGATAAGTGGAAATAATATATTAATACACAGTGACCTTGGTAATGGTAAATCTATGCTGGTTGATGTCCTTGCCAAGTCTCTTACAAGGGAAGGGTATAATTGTTGGAACTTGGCCTCAGAAGATTTTAATCCGACGCAAGACTTAGATTACTTCATCGCGGATAACAAAGAAAGACATTATCTGTTTATTGATAATGCTCACAGGTTCACAGATTTTTTAAATATTTTTTTAACAATAAAGCCAGAGAATGTAAATTTAGTTCTTTGCGATAGAACTCCAAATATAGCTTTTATTGACGAAAAATTTAAATGGTCAGAATTGGACATTCATGACTTTTCGGTTGATCTTTTAGAAGAAGATGAACGCACGAATCTTATAAGAATGATAGATGACTCAAACCTTTGGAGAGAATTCTCTGCTGAGAGTCATGCAAAAAAAGATGAATTAATACGGGAAATATATAGCAATCAATTATCAGGGGTGCTAGTTGGGTTGCTCAAAAGTCCGGATATATCTAAAAGGATTGAGTCTTTAGTAAATGACCTAAAGTCCAATAGCAATTTTAAAACAACTTTATTCGCATTATGTTTGTGTGATGCGTTCGGTGTTGAAAAAAGCAACAGTATTGTTGCTGAAGTTGCAGATGACGAAAGTATTTACAAATCTGAGTTTAGGAATAATGCATCTTTCAAATTAATGTATAAGTCTGAACGCGGCATAATTAAAGCAAATTCTAGTGTGTTGTCACTTTTTATAATAAACTCATTTTTCTCTGAGAATTACATTGTTGAGTTCTGTCTTGGTTTGGCGGAGAGGTTGAACAGTAGGGCGGATCTTGATCGCGATTTAAATGAAGTCTTTAAAAAGTTGCTCCGTTTTAATCAGGTTGAAAAACTGATTCCCCAGAAACAAAGAGCTATTGATGGTTATTATATGGAGCTTAAAAGGAGATGCACTTGGCTTTTGAATCATCCACACTACTGGGTTCAATATGCTATGTGTAAATTAAGCTTTAACAATCTTGAAGATGCTCAGGTCTGTCTTGATACTGCATATCTGCATGCCGAAAAAAAACACGACTATCACACACAGAATATTGATACTCAACAGGCTAGATTGTATATTTTGAAGTCCTTGGTACATAAGAGGAACTCTCAGGAATCATATTCATATTTTGCAAAAGCGCACTCCATTTTGATGTCCATAGATGAAGATGGTTTTATGTTTAGGCAAGTGTTGAAGTATGAGGATGTTTATCAACAGGTTTATCCTAATTTTAATAGGGGTAACAAAGTTAATTTTGAACATGCGTGTAATGAGTTGTATACAAAAGCATTGAGATCAAAAGAAAAGTTTATAGGCGAAATAGAGTATATTCGCAGAAATGAAGCCGTTAGAAAGGGCGTAGATGTTTTGGAAAGAATCATTTCTAGTATTAAAAAGGGTAGAGAAACTTATTAGATTAAAATTAATCATTATGATTGGTTGAGTCGGTTGTTAATTTAATCTATCGGTACTTAATTTTGGATTGTCTCTGAACTTGTGCTGTTCGAGGAGTTAACGACCCACCCATTGTTAAATTTTCAGAGTGCATGCTTGTAAGAAGGGGTCAGATTACTGTAGGGGTTGGCAAGATTAAGTGCTGGCATGTAAGTGACCGTCCGTGACATGGTCGCTCTTTCACATCCATGTGATCGCGACATTCGTAAATCCTTTTACATCAGATGCCGTCGTCGAGCCTATAGGGACATATTCACGGCGTGTCACTGAAATGGTAGTGCTTAATCGTTGAAACAGAATGATGAACACCCTTTCTATGAGTAATTAATACCGCTGTGTCTTTGTTTAATTCCTACTCGAGACAAAGATCTGCTACCGAAAAGCTGGATTCCCGCTCACAAGCATTGCGGCAATGACAGTGCTTAAGAATGGACTGTGCCATACCGATCATCTTATGGCTACTGTCTCGTGGTTCTTGGCTTATGCCTCTTGTCTTATGGATCAGGCGCGCAGGTGGGATTTCTTCTGTTATAATGCCCCCTCGATTTTTTGGAGGCGAGAATGGACGTATCTTCTTTACTAGACGGCCTAAATGATAAACAGCGCGAGGCTGTCGCGGCACCGCAATCTAGCATGTTAGTGCTTGCGGGCGCAGGCAGTGGTAAAACGCGGGTATTAACCCACCGTATCGCGTGGTTAATGCAGGTTGAACAGCAGAGTCCTTACTCGATTTTAGCCGTGACGTTTACCAATAAAGCTGCGGCCGAGATGCGCGAGCGGGTAGAAAAAGTCGCGGGTACCAATATGGGGCGGATGTGGATTGGCACCTTCCACGGGCTGGCGCATCGTTTATTACGCACTCACTTCCAAGATGCGGGCTTACCGCAAAGCTTCCAAATTCTTGATTCGGACGATCAGCTGCGTTTGCTGAAACGCATCCTTAAAAGTTTGAATCTGGATGAAAAACAATATCCACCTCGCCAAGCGCAGGGTTATATCAATGGCAAGAAAGACCAAGGATTACGGCCTAAGCATATCGATGCGGGTGGTTTTCCGATTGAGCAGAATCTTTTAAAAATTTATCAGGTTTATCAAGAATCTTGCGATCGCGCAGGCCTTGTCGATTTTGCCGAAATCCTGCTGCGTGCCCACGAGCTTTGGCTCAATAAGCCGCATTTGCTGGCGCATTATCAAGAACGTTTTAAACATATTTTGGTGGACGAGTTCCAAGATACCAACGCCATTCAATATGCTTGGATTAGAGTGCTCGCCGGTCAAACGGCTAACGTGATGATAGTGGGTGACGACGACCAATCCATTTACGGTTGGCGCGGCGCTCAGGTTGAAAACTTGCACCGCTTCCTGCGGGATTTCCCGACGGCGACTACGATTCGCCTCGAACAAAACTACCGCTCCAAGGGCAATATTTTGAAGGCGTCGAACGCCCTTATTGCCAATAACCCCGAGCGTTTAGGTAAAGAGCTGTGGACCGACGAAGCCGATGGTGAGCCGATTTCCCTCTACTGTGCCTTTAACGAAATGGACGAGGCGCGCTTTATTGTCGGCCGTATCAATGACTGGTACGAAAAAGGCGGCAATTTAAGTGATTGCGCGATTCTCTATCGCTCAAACGCCCAGTCGCGCGTGCTCGAAGAAGCCTTATTGCACAAAGGTTTAGCTTATCGTATTTACGGTGGCCTGCGCTTCTTCGAACGCCAAGAGATTAAAGACGCTATGGGTTATATGCGGCTTATCAGCAATAAAAATGATGATGCCGCCTTCGAGCGGGTGGTTAATACACCGCCCCGTGGCATTGGCGATCGCACTCTAGATATTTTACGCACTACCGCGCGTCAGCAAGAGCTCACGTTATGGCAGGCCTGTTTACGGCTGCTGGATGAAAAAGTGCTTGCGGGCCGCGCAGCCTCTGCGGTACGTGGTTTTATGGATCTTATCGTCACCCTACAGGAAGAAACCCAGGATATGGCGCTGTACCGGATGACGGACACAGTGATCCAAGCTTCGGGCCTCAAAGCCATGTACGAAGCTGAAAAGGGCGAAAAGGCCCACGCTCGTATCGAAAACTTAGAGGAACTCGTCACCGCCGCGCGCACCTTCGAAATGCCAGAGGAACTTGAGGATATGGGCGAGCTTAACGCCTTCTTATCCCATGCGGCCCTAGAGGCGGGCGAAGGTCAGGCCGACGCCTTTACCGATGCAGTACAGCTGATGACACTGCACTCGGCCAAGGGGCTGGAGTTTACTATGGTGTTTATGGCGGGTGTCGAGGAGGGGATTTTCCCGAGTAAGATGGCGCTCGAAGAGGGCGACAGACTCGATGAGGAACGCCGCCTCTGTTACGTGGGCATGACCCGCGCGATGGAAAAACTCTATATCACCTATGCCGAGTCCCGCCGTATTTATGGCCGTGAAGATTACGCCCGTCCATCGCGCTTTATTAAGGAAATCCCGCCGCAATATGTGGACGAAATTCGCTTAAAGGCGCAGGTGTCGACGCCGATGGCCAATAATCGCTTCAGTGCGCAAAAGTCGGCGGTCGCCAACGATACTGGCTTTAGCGTCGGCCAAAGAGTGCATCATCCAAAGTTTGGTGACGGCAAAGTAACAAACTTTGAAGGCAGTGGCGCACAGGCGCGGGTACAGGTGAATTTTAGTGATTTTGGCAGCAAGTGGCTGGTGGTCGCTTACGCGCGCTTAGAGGCGCGTTGATTGGTATGAATGTCATGATTTTGTGACAGTTTCAGCCTATGCAAATTCGCTTAAAAGGGGGCTAGGGTATATGATGTTTACCCTAGCAACCGAGATAAAAAATTAGGTTTGGGAGTAGTTAGTTAATGAATCTAAAGCAGAAGTGGGACGTGTATTCCCGCCTGACTCGACTCGACCGCCCTATCGGCACCTTGTTATTACTCTGGCCGTGTTTGATGGCGCTGGTGCTAGCAGCAGGTGGTATGCCCGATCTTAAGGTACTCATTATCTTCATTATTGGTGTGGTGATTATGCGTGCCTGTGGCTGCATTATTAACGACTATGCCGATCGCGATCTCGACTCCCACGTTGAACGTACTAAATCCCGCCCCCTCGCCAGCGGCGAAATTAGCACCAAAGAAGCGTTATTACTGTTTGTGATCTTAGGTTTAGCCGCTTTTGGTTTAGTCTTACTGCTCAATGGTTTAGTGGTTAAATTATCCGTCGTGGGCATTATCCTCACCATTATTTACCCCTTTACTAAGCGGGTAACAAACATGCCGCAGATGTTTTTGGGTGTGGTATGGAGCTGGTCTATCCCCATGGCCTATGCGGCGCAAACCGGTGAAGTGCCCATCGAAGCCTGGTGGTTATTTGCGGCGAATTGGTTTTGGACCGTGGCCTACGACACTATGTACGCCATGGTCGATAGGGATGATGATTTAAAAGTCGGTATCAAATCAACCGCCATTCTTTTTGGCCAATACGACCGTCAAATCATTGGATTATTTCAAATTGCCGCGCTTTTATGCTTTGTTGCCGCGGGTTGGAGCGCCGACCGTGGTTTGCTCTATGGCTTAGGATTGCTCACCTTTGTTGGCTTTAGCACCTACCAGCAGATGCTGATTTTTGGCCGTGAAAGAGCCCCTTGCTTTAAAGCCTTCCTCAATAATAATTGGGCGGGTTTAGCATTGTTTGTCAGCTTAGGTGCCGATTACCTGTTCTAACAGCGTTACCCAATATTGTTATTGTTCCAATAAGAAGCCCGCACATTGGCGGGCTATTTTACGCTTACGCTTTTTAGCGACTTAAAAGCGCGTGCTTATTGCTTTGGCGCTTCGCTTATTTCGCTAGAATTGGCTGCTGCATCTGGCTCAGACGCTGGCTTGTCTATCAGCGGAACCTGTGAGCAATCGTAGGCATTACCCATTAAAGTGACTGAACTTAAAAATCCAAAATTTTCATATAGATAAACAGTATCTGCATTCAGTTTATGTGCTTTGATGCGCATTTCATTCAATGTTCCCCACACCATATCTTGGTCACTGTGGAGCCAATAGTCATAAAAATGCCCTTCCGAGCCGAAAATAGTGCCCTTATGGACACAGTTATTTAGCGCTGCAGGATTATTCCAAATCACTTTAACATGGCTAGATTCTGCCGTTGGAAAGGTAATACAGCCGCTTAACCCTAATGTCATTAAGGTGACTAGCGTAAATAAACGCAAATGTTTCAATTTAAGCTCCTAATGGATATTTAATTTTTAAGGTAATAGGTTATTTACGTCCTAATACTTTAATCCCTGCTTTACTACGATCTGAGTTTCCATATACTTCAATTTTTTTAACACAGCGGCGGGTGCCTAATGATTTCCATTCCGAGTGTTCATCTTTCTCGATATCGGTATCAAATTTGATGGTGCGGGTTTTATCATCCCCATAGGTGACGACAACGCGATCGATACTCACATCTCTTTCGGCCTTGATTTTGATGTATTTTGCCTGTCGGCAAATAACTAACGGAATGGTTGCAGGATGATCGCCAATGCCGAGTAATATGGTGCGGCCAAGGGTGATTTCATCGTCATTATCATCTTTTTTTGCATAGGCAACGGATGTGGTAAACATCAAGAGTAAGCAGATAATTATTCGATTAATATTGAACGTCGAAAATAGACTGGATTTTATTAACATATGGCCTCCAAAAAATGGGGGCGAATCATAAAGTATTTAATGTAACCTAAATAGTTTTTTTATCGCTTAGTGCGGTTGATATCACGGGTTTTATTTTAATAAGGTCAATATGTGTTTTGCATTATGATACAAATGTAATTTAAATTATGCCGATATTATTTTTACTTTTAATTAGACTTAAATATCCCTTAACGCATGACATTTTATGATCTAACCCAATTTACCGATTTTCAATATTTGGCAAATACTATAAGTTGCGTGCAGTTTTCTGGTAGATTGTGATAAATACCACTCAGTTTGGTGGTAATCGTTGTTTAAGCTGGCGGTCTCGGAGTGAGTAACTGCTGCGGAGTGAGTGACAGCAGGATTAAGTTCAAAGGAGGTGAAGTATGCCGTGTCGACTTACACGATTATTTGGGATTGAATTTCCGATTATTCAAGCGCCTATGGCTGGAGTGCAAGGCAGTACACTTGCTATCGCCGTGTCTGAGACGGGGGGTTTAGGTTCATTACCTTGCGCCATGTTATCCCTCGAGGCGCTTGAAGCTGAGTTAACCGAAATTCGAGCTAACACGACTAAACCTATCAATGTGAACTTCTTTTGCCATAGCGAGCCTCTGCCACAGGCGACCAAGCAAGCGAGTTGGCTCGAACAGTTAGCACCCTATTTTGCGGAATTTAAGCTCGATCCAAACGCGCAGCCTGCTGGCGCGCAGCGAACACCCTACAGCAAGGCGCAGGCCGAAGTGTTAGCCAAATTTAAGCCCGAGGTGGTGAGTTTTCATTTTGGGCTGCCCGATGAAGAATTGCTGCTGGAAATCAAATCCTGGGGCTCAAAAGTTATCTCTACGGCGACTACTGTCGAGGAGGCACTTTGGCTTGAGGCCCACGGCGCCGATGCGATTATTGCCCAAGGTCTAGAGGCGGGTGGGCACAGAGGACACTTTTTATCCGAGGATTTAACCGAGCAGCAAGGGACTTTTAGTCTATTACCGCAGGTGATTGCGGCGGTGGATATTCCTGTGATTGCCGCCGGCGGCATTGTCGATGTCACCACAGTGCGCGCCGCCATGGCGATGGGCGCCTCGGCGGTGCAAGTGGGAACAGCCTATTTACTCTGCCCCGAGTGCAATACCAGTGCAATCCATCGTGAAGCGTTGCAAAGTGAGGCGGCGCAACATACGGCGCTGACGAACTTATTTTCTGGCCGCCCCGCCCGCGGCATAGTAAACCGTTTTATGGCTGAAATGGGGCCGATAAATGAGGCTGTACCGGATTTCCCCTTGGCATCTTCAGCGGTTGCAGGCTTAAGGACGGCGGCGGAGCGACAAGGATTTGGCGATTTTAGTCCGCTGTGGTGCGGGCAAAATGCCAGTGGTTGCCGAACGATTCCCGCAGCCGAACTGACACGGCAATTGGCTTTAGGCTTTGGGTTTAATATCCAATAAATAGTTACAGGCGCAAAGCCTGCATCTACTGTTAATTCCAAGGCTCAAGGCCGCGCCATAAGGATTTTCAGCCATTTGGCCTTCGAGACATTTGAATACCTTTGGGGATGCAAGCACCACTGATACACTACTCACGCTTTTGTTAAATGTCGTTGCCCATGGAAAGCACTGCGCAATAAACTGGCTAACAAAATGGGGAACACCCAAAGGCTGGTTGTTGCTTGGCACTCTGCCGAGTTTTCCACCTTGTTGTTGGATTCTATTGTGGGAGTATGTGGATGGCACAGATTATCAGTAATGCTGCGGTGGGTCGTACCCTATTGATTTTATTGCTGTGTGCTGGTGTTTTCTTTTTTATCGATTTTTTAGTTCCCGCCTTGGCCGCCCTGATCGTCTGCTTCTCCAGTTGGCCGCTGTATCAAAAATTATTGGTTAAATGCGGTGGTCGCTCGGCGCTGTCTGCCACTATCGCGTTAGTTTTGATTATTGTCGGGCTAATTACGCCGCTGATATTTGTTTTTTCCTATGCTTTACAAGAGATTAGGATATGGGCTGAATGGTTGGTGTATGCTAACCAGCATGGCGCGCCCGTTCCCCTTTGGATTAAGGATTTACCTTGGGTTGGTGCGTGGTTTACCCAGCAATGGCAACAGTTTATCGGTGAACCCCATGAACTGGGCAAGATAGTCAGTGCAATTAGCGGCCAGAATTTGACAGGCATTTCCCGTTGGGTGCTGCAATTGGGCTGGAATACTTTAGGCTTGCTGCTGACCTTGTTGTTTATGCTGATCACCTTATTTTTCTTATATAAAGATGGCGCGTCGGTGGCGAAGCAGATTGATATTGTCGGTGAGCGTATTCTACCCGCCCGCTGGTATCGCTTTTCCCGCGTGGTGCCCGCGACGGTAAGTTCAACCGTTATCGGCATGACGCTTATCGCCATCGGTGAGGGCATAGTGCTGGGGATTGCCTACTGGATTGCGGGTGTGCCTTCGGCCGTGGCCTTTGGGGTGTTGACCGCGTTTATGGCCTTAGTGCCCGGCGGCGCGCCAACCATGTTCACCCTGATCTCACTATACTTAGTCGGCACTGGCGATATGACCGCTGGGGTCGGCTTATTCCTCTGGGGCAGTATCGAGCTGTTTATCGTCGATAAAACCCTGCGCCCTAATCTGGTTGGTGGGCCTATTAAGCTGCCTTTCTTACCGACTTTTTTCGGCTTGATTGGTGGGGTGAAAACCATGGGCTTTGTGGGTCTGTTTGTCGGCCCCGTGTTGATGGCGCTGTTAGTCGCTATCTGGCGCGAATGGTTAAGGGATGACCCTGATAGTTCGGTTGTAACTGCATCCCTTGAATCACCGCAGGAACAAGGCCATTCAAATTAAGGACGAGTGAGTGCCTGTTTGCGCTCCTCGGTATAAAACCACCAAGGTTGAGGATCGTCGCCCGCCATAAAGCGGGTAATCGAAATAAACACATCGAGCATGCAGGGATCGTGGATTTGCCCCGTTTTGTCACACAGGGTTTGATACATTTCATAGGGATTTCTCCCAAGCAATTGCACTGGCGTCTCTATGCCGAGCAGACGTAGATCCGCCGCGCTCGCTTTACCAATATTCGGTAAATCCGTTAATTGTTTTACTTGGGTTCTGACAACCTTTGCTGGATTCATTATTTATCCCTAACCAACTGAAATATTTCATCTTTAAGTATAGATTGTTGCGGTTTTCTGCTCGTTATCCGGCATGATCTTGAGGGCTGAAGGTGAGCTTATGTATAAAATCTAGGCTAGTTTGCCGCCTTTCTCTTCCTTGGTAAAGGCGGCAAAAGTTTAGAGCTTACTGATATCGACGTTCAAGCTGTCTAAGTGTTTTAGAATTTCAGGATCCACATTGGTGTCGACACGCCCACCTAAATGCTCAGCAAAAAACTGTTCGGTGGCGACAATCGAGGCTAGCTTGTTGGCACGTTTACTAAAGCCATGTCCTTCGTCTTTTGCCAGTACGTACTTAACGGGTAAAGACTTTTGATACATCTTCTTGGCGATATTATCCGACTCAATTTGCGTGACGCGTGGATCGTTCGCCCCTTGGATCAGCATCAATGGCGCCTTGATATTATCGACATAGTTAATTGGTGAGCGATTTTCCATATCTTGCTTCTGCTCGGCAATTTGCGGGTCGCCAACCGACTCAAACCATTGGCCTAAATAGGGACGCCAGTAGTCGGGGAAGGAATTCATCAGTGTCACTAGGCTCGATGGCCCTACATAGGCGATCACAGCATGGTACAAGTCAGGTGTAAAAGTCGCGCCAGACAGTGCCGCATAACCACCGTAGGAGGCGCCGAAGATCCCTAAACGCTGTTTATCGGCAATACCCTGTTCGACTAAGTAATTGGCACCATCGGTGAGATCGTGCTGCATGCTGCCAATCCCCCAGTTACGGTTGCCTAAGTTTAAGAACTTCTTACCGAAACCCGTCGAGGCACGGAAGTTAGGTTGTAATACGGCATAACCACGGTTGGCATAGAACTGGGCAATCGCGTGGAAGTAGCCCGAGTCGAGCGTCCAAAAATCCCGTGCCCAAGGGCCGCCATGGGGCAGGATAATGGTCGGTAGCTGAGTCTGTTTGCCTTTCGGTAGCGTTAAATAAGCTTGGATTTTCACGCCATCCCGAGCGGTATACACAATCGATTGGCGTGGCGAGAGTTGATCAGCTGGAATGCTGGCCGGAATATCCACTAACAGGTGGATATCCCCCGTGGTGGCATTGTATTGATAGTCAGCGCCTGCGGCTCGGTCGCTGGCGACATGAATTTGCCACAGATGGGTTTTCTCGTTCATCTCGCCAATCGTGATTTCAACATCTTGATTAAAATGACGATTTATCACATCCCAATGACGGGCAAACTCGGCATTTAAGGGATAAACCCGTAAGCGTCCACCATAGTAACCAACTGCTAAGGGCTCACCTGCGTCGCTAAACTGTACCCCAAAGACGTCGGCCTCGTTATCGGGATCCTTGTGAATGGTTTCATATTTACCCGTCATCAGATCGACTTTCAGCAATTCCTGCTTATCGCGATCGCCGATATTGGCGCTGATATAGGCGAGTTTTTGGGCATCATTCACTTTAAGAATATCGATGCTCTCACCCTTGGCACTTTGAATGATCTTGCGCCACTTACCGTCGATCAGCACATACAAGGCATTGGTGTTATCGAGATTACTGCTGCTGGCAATCACAGGTTGACCCTGCTTGTTAAATTTCACCTGAGTAAAGCTCTGCTCGTTCTTCAGGATAGGGGTTAACTTGCCGTCGTTGATATTGAGCAGATAAATATCCATGCGGCTCGAATCGTCGTGGTTGGCTTGAACAACCAACAAATCGGGATTGTCTTTTACCTGCTCGAGAACGCTATATTGCACATCGTCCTTATGGGTTAAGCGCTGCTCTTTGGCGGTGATCTTGCCAGCTTTTTCCTCAAAACTCAGCTTATAAATTTGCGTATTTTCGTTACCGCCTTTGTCCTTCATAAAGAATAAGTCATTACCCTTGGCGGACCATTCGAAGGCGCGGATGGGTTCTACCGATTTGGTCAGTGGTGTGGCACTGGCAAGGTCGGCCTTATCTTCCATCAGGAAGATATTGCTGGCTCCTTGGTACTCCTTCACAAAGGCAAGCCACTTGCCATCGTCGGACATTTTTAGATGGCGAATGCTTTGCTCATTGAAGAAGTTTTCGATAGGAATGAGCGGCGCCTCGGTTTGCTGCGTCGCGGCAACTTGAGGTTGCTCGTTGCGAACATCCGCCGTAGTGCAACCCGTCAGCAGCAGTGCGGCGGCAATGGCAGCACTGCATAACTGACTCGTAAAAGGAAATTTTTGCATTGTCGTAACCTTAGTTTAGGAAAATTGACATTATGCTAATACGAAAATTAATTATCGTAAAACAATAAAATTATATTTCTTTGTAATATTTTTTGTCGAAGGATTATACTGGTATTCGTTCGCTATGAACGGCTTGGGATGATGTTTGGGTGAGTGGATGAATCAAAATTTTAAAAAATTAATAAAAATCAGTGGCTTTTGTCGCTGGCTGGTGCTCTTGTCTGCTGTGGCGATTATCGCCCATCTGCTTTATAGCTATTGGGCCTATGATGAAATCCGCTTCAATACCAGTAATTCCCTGTTCCTCGAACTGTGGAACTTGCCGAACGCTAACCGAAACCTGTTGCTCGTCATGCTAACCCCATTATTTATATCATTTTTAGTCGGTGTTTATTGGCTACAACGGCTCTTATCCTGCTATCAACGGGGGTTATTTTTCAGTGATGAGAGTATGAAATGTTACTTGTGGCTCGTATGGCTGAAAGCCGCCGCTTTAGTGTTTGAAATGCTACAAAACTTAGGCATAGGCTATTATCATCAGTCATTTTTTGAGAATGGTCGCATCGAATTAGTGCTTGATTTTGGCAATATCACCACGATTTTATTGATGTTGCTTATCGTGTATTTGCTTAAAGCCGCCCGCGATTATGAGGCGGAAAACAAAGAGTTTGTTTGATCTTGAATATTATCGTTAATTTAGACGTCATGATGGCGATGCGAAAGGTGAGTTCTAAAGAGCTTGCCAAGGCCGTAGGCATTACCGAGGCTAACTTGTCCTTGCTTAAGCGGGGCAAAGTCAAAGGGGTGCGTTTTGATACCTTGGCGAGTATCTGTGAATACTTAGCCTGTCAGCCGGGGGATATTTTGGAATACCGAAAGGATGCTGAGCAAGATACGTCGGACTAAGGGAAGATGCCTAGGCTGCATGCTGTGCAGCCTAGGTTTGCGGTTTTACGCTTTTACTAACTGAGTTAAATCCGCTGGGCGATAGTACACCGACTTTAATACCTTGCCTTGGCGCACGACTTTACCGGCCATTTCTACATCTTTAGCGCATTTGGCGATGATAAATTCGCCCTTTTTACTGCCGACGATGTCAACGCCTTGCTCGGCATAAAAAGCAATGGTTTCGGCTAGCTCTTGCTCGTTGCGGCACACTTTGCTCATATTGCTCGAATGGACTTCGTCCCAGCAGGCGATAAAGTCAATTTCACGGTTTTTGGCGACACACAGCAGCAAGTCGATAAGGTAGCTGATTTCTAATTTGTCATGCATGTGCTCGGCGCCTAAGTGCACTAAACGCCCCATCAATACATACACTGAATCGACAATGGCATCGGCTTGTTCGATACGGCTATCGGCTTCGGCAAGTTCAGTTAACTCTTCAATAATCAGCGAAGTATGTAAGGTGTCAGCCTTATCATCCAATGAGCTGGCATCGTTGACGGCGAGGTCGAAGGTACTGCGAAACTCACTGATATCACGATACAAGTGGTCATAAATAGGTTGAGTTAAACAGCTGAGTTTCATCGGAGTGCCTTAGATTTTATCAATAGGTTTTACAAATAGATTGGTGAAATCGATTCATGGATAACTGCGGCAATTCTAAAGAAAGGTGGCGCAGAATACAAAGTGTGCTGGCCTTGAAGTAAAAAATACCCGCTGCCAAATCGGGGAGCAGCGGGTTTCGGCAAAGATTAGGGTGGACACCGAATGGAGATTTGATTAACTGGCACGGACTAAGTCACTAAAGACCTCGTCATTGACCGCTGGGTTAACGGCTTATTGCGCGTATTTGGCGATCAGCTTATCCAAATAAGGGGCAACCTCTTTGTCAGACCAATCTAAATAGCCACGAACAAACCCAACAAGATTACCTTTTGCATCAAATAAATAAGTCGCAGGAACCACATTGGCAGGAATGATCTGCTCGATATTTTTGTTGGGGTCGAGCCAAGTGCTGTATTGATTAAAACCATGCTGATTAAGAAACGGGCGTACTTCTTTTATCTCTTCATCAATTGAAATTGGCACAATAGCGATTTTTTTATCGGCAAATTGCTGTTGTAGTTTTTGCAGCTCGGGGATTTCCCTTAAACAAGGGACACACCAGGTTGCCCAGAGATTGACTAGCGTAAGCTTACCTTGATGTTGCTTGAGGCTTTGTGCTTGCCCTGCTTCATCCATAAAAGGCACTTCGGGTATCCCGCGGGCATGTTGCATCTCAATAAAGCCCGTCATGACTCGTGGTTTTGGAATTGCTTCGCCAGTGTCATAGAGTTTGTTTTGCAGAGAATGGGCCTGCACGACGCAGCTCAGCAGCAATGAAGTGCAAAGGAGGGTGAGCTTGGCTGTGGATGATTTCATGGGTTTATCCTTATATTCAAACTGAGCGAGTCGCGTTGTTAGCGGAAGGTGACTTGCGTTTTATCAGGGTAAGACCTAAGCCTAACCCTATGATTAATAACGCCAGCGGACCTAGCCAAAGCGCCAGTGTTGAGGGTTTTAATTCCGGCTGATAACGAATTTTTTCACCGTAGCGCTGCACCATAAAATCGAGGATCTCATCCCGTTTATAGCCTTGTTCTAGCAGCGAAAAAATTTGCCCCTTGAGCTCATGGGCGATAGGTGCCTGCGACTCGAATAAGGTTTGGTTGGTCGCCATCGGGCAACGCAGCACTTTGCTGATCGCTATTGCCTGTTGCTGATAGGATGTGCCCATATCCGAGCTTTCCTGTGCCGTCGCGAGAAAGGTTGTCCCGCCAAAACAGAGGATGAGTGACAACAACCAAAACAATAAACTCAAATAGGGGGAGCGAAATAATGGATTCATGGGGTTATAGTCTCCCTAGCTGAGGGGTACCTGCTGCCCTCAGTGCTTCTGTGTGTTCGACATGGCGAACTTGTCTGACGGGCCACGCAGCGATTGCTCCTGCGAGCATCATCAACATGGCGCCTAGCCAAATCCAAGTTGCCAATGGTTTATAGCTAATGCGGATCAGGTACTCAGTGTTGCTCAGTTGCAGTCCCATTGAGACGTAAATATCGCGCCAAAAACCGTGGTCGATGCCCGCGTGGGACATCTCCATACCATTGCTTTTAAAGGTTTGTCTTTGTGGTTGGATATAGCCCAGTACTCGATCGTCCTGCTTGGCATCGCGTACACTGATATTGGCCTGAATAGCAGTAAAACTTTGGCTCTCAACTTGCTCGGTACTCTCATACACCAGCACATAATCCGCTAACGGTTTACCTTGGCCTGGCCCCATTCGTAGCAGGGCTTCCTGTTCGAAAAAAGACACCGATGTTGCGCCGATAATCGTCACTACAACCCCGAAGTGTCCGAGCATCATGGCGACCCTTGCGCGCTTTGATGCTGACGGCTGGATTGGTCGTGCTGTGGGTAAGCGTTCTGGAGCGCCGCGTGGTGGCTTGAGTATCATCTTTAGACTCAAACCAAGGCATAACAATAAAAATAACGCGCTGGCACTGCCAAGGACGAGGAATAATGCGCCATCGCCTTTCGTTTGATAACCCAGCACTGCTGCAATAATGGCAATGGCTACAGTGGGGACGGCCAATACCTTGAGTGGTTTGTGGGTGGATTGTCCCCAATTGAGTAGCGGGGCGAGGCCCATTAAGACGACAGCGATAAAGGTCAATGGGACAAAAATCGCATTAAAATAAGGTGCGCCCACCGACAAAGTACCTAGGTTTAACAGCTCATATATCAGGGGGTAAAAGGTGCCAAGTAGTACGGAAAAAGCCGCGACTACCAGCACGATCACCCCAAGCAGTAAAAAGGTCTCTTTGCTTAATAGCGCATGGGTGACTTCTCGTCTCAGTGCGGGGGCTTTTATCGCAAAAATAAATAGGGCCGCACCAACAAAAAGCACTAATAAACATAGGATTGACATACCTCTGGTTGGGTCAGCAGCAAAGGCATGTACTGATTGCACGATACCGGAACGCACCAAAAAGCTGCCTAACAAACTGAGGGAGAATGCTAATAAACATAAAAACAGTGTGGTAATGGTAAAGCCCTGTGTTTTTCGGGTGAGCACTAAAGAATGCACCAGCGCGGTCGCGACCAGCCAAGGAATAAATGACGCGTTTTCAACGGGATCCCAAAACCACCAACCGCCCCAGCCCAGTTCGTTATAAGCCCACCAAGAACCAAAGGCATTGCCCCCTGTGAGGAAAATCCACGCCAATAGCACCCAAGGGCGCATGTATTCGAGGTGGCGAGTCGGTAACTTTCCTCCCAGTAACGATGTCAGTGCTGCGGCAAAGCAAACCGTTAGCCCGACATAACCCAAAAACAGCATAGGTGGATGCAGTATTAAGCCTATGTCCTGCAATATGGGGTTAAGGTCGCGCCCTTCGACTGGAATATTCGGTAGCAAGCGGGCAAAGGGATTGGAGGTAAAGAGTAAAAACAAATTAAAGCCGAGGATCACTAAGGCCAAAATAGCGAGGACTCTGCCAAAGTAAGCCTTATCAGCCTGTAAACTGGCACTATCGAGATTAACCTTATTTGTTGCTTGGCGCCAATTGATCACTGCGCCCCACAGGGCAATGGCGAATACCCAAAATAACATTGAGCCTTCATGGCTGCCCCACACGGCCGCAATTTTATAGCCCACAGCGAGTTGACTATTAGAATGGTTGGCAACATAGGCGACTGAAAAATCATCGCTAATAAAGCTAAATATTAAGCTACACAGTGCGGCAAATAAGGTAATAAATAGTGCGTAAAATAATTTATTGCCAAAGTGGATTAGGTAGAAATTATTCCGGTAACTACCAATTAAATGATTCGTCGCCGACAATAATGCAAAAACAGTACTCATGATTAGCAATATGTGCCCTATTTCTGGAATCATATTTATCATTGATATTTCCTGCATGGCATTAGTTATCGATTTACATTAATACTGAAATTAATGAGAGGTTATTTTTTTAGCGGTTAATCGGTACAGACTTATTTGTTTTTATCTAGGTAAGTTAGATGTGAAGTCTTTACCCATTCCACGATTGGCTTGCAGGGTAACTGAGTTTTAACGGAAGGAATGTGATCTGTCTCGGTATTAAAATTGTCATATTTGGCTTTGGTTCTTTTTGAAAAATCAAAGCTGTTTTTAGGTTTTTTTAGATGTAAAAAAACAGATTTAAAATCTAAAAAATCACTAATAAAATTTTATCAAATTTATGATTTATATGTATTTTTTGATTTTTATCTCTATTGATTTCTGAATCAAAATTTAATGTGCTCTAGCGCAGATTTTTTGCTTTTTCTCTCATTCATTATGCCGTCACTGGTCAATTGTTTATGTCGTTCAGTGAACAGTTAGGTTCAGTGGAAAATATAAAACTAATGATAAATTAGGAGTGAATGATGAAGCGATGGAAAACCAAAACAGCCTTAGGCGTGCTGTTTTGTTTAGGTTCTGCCGTAAGCGCTACCACAATCGCATCCGATGCTAAATCGGATGGTAAAGTGGTCCCTGGTGTGGGTAATAAACAACAAACTCACTATACTCAAGATATCTTGGCTAACCCCAATTTAAATGAAAATTTAATGGAGAAATCCCGTGGTGTTAAAACACTGCAGGATTATATTGTTCAAGAGCAAGAATTGTTTGATTTTCTATTTGAAAATCACCCAGTTTTTAAATATGACGCAGAAGGTCGTTTAAAAGGCACTTATAAAGTCAGTGACCGTGGTGAAGAATATTTACACGGTGGTGACAGTGTTGCTTACAGTAAACACAGTAAAGAAGTGAACTCAACCGATGGCACCGCTGTACGTTATAGCTCTTATAACGATGGTCAGCGTCCAAAAGCACTGCAATACCGTTTAGGGGCAAAATCGATTTTAGATTTCCCTAACAAGTTTGTGGGCCCAGAAAAATGCGGTGAGTGTCATGGCCCGCAATACGAAAAATGGAGACGTTCACGTCACTCTAAGACGATTCGCTTCCCTGGCGAACATCCAGAAGTCGATAACGACCTGAAAAAAACCATGTATACCACCAAAGATACCACGATTCTGCCATCGGGTATTACGCCAGACGCTATCTACGCGACTGTGGGTACGCCACGGACTAAATATGGTTTTATCGACGCCTACCTAGTGCGCGGTACTTACCATGTGAAAGACGGTCTGTTGAAAGATGGCACTGGTACTATGGTCGCTGGTGGTAACCAATTCTCCCGCGGTTGGGCTGAGTGGTTAACTCCTGAAATGGCTGCAAAAATTAACAAAGCTATTCCAAGTTTCCCCGTCAAAATGGAAGATTTTGGTACCAGCGGTTCACACCAATGGGGCATGAGCTCATACGGTGCTAAGTATGAGAAGGAATTCCTATTCCAACCTGCTAGCTCCTATTGCGAAATGTGCCATAGCTTCAAGTTTGACTTCCAAACGAAAGATGAATTCTTTGCTGCTTTAGGTAACCCGAAAGAGCTGCAAAAACACACGATTTCTAAAGGGATTACCTGTGAAGAGTGTCATGGCGCAGGCGGCCACTTAGACGGCGGTATTGGTGGCGGTATGCCATCTAACTGTGAACGTTGTCACCAACGCTTCAACTTTGTTGAAGAGTTAGCTGAAACGCCACAGGGTAAAGAGAAGCTGGAATATGCCTTCAACGTGAAGATGAAATCTTCTTGCCCATCTTGTGGTACTGAAGGTTCACAAATGTTTGCCTCTGCTCACTATGACAAAGGTATGCGTTGTTCAACCTGTCACGATCCTCACGAAGTGACCGATGGTGATTGGAAGTCAGGCATTACTAAACCAAAAATCATCAAAGAGTGTACTGAGTGTCATACGGCTCAAGCCGAGATTGCTAAGAACACCAACACCCACAGCAACCAAACTTGTCAAAGCTGTCACATGCCAAACATGGGAAGCTGTGAAAACTTCACTGCGATCCAATTCCCAGATATGGCGGGCTTCGACAACGTTCGTAAGTCACACATGTGGAAGATTGATGTCGATCCACTGCGTAAGACCCTTAACCCACCAGAAGGTAAGTCTCGCGATGCGACGACCAAAGGTTGGACTGTGGCGAAAGATGAAAACGGCTACAACTACCTCGACTTGATGTGGACCTGTGCTCGTACTTCGGCTTCAGACCACGATGTAGTGGAAAACAAAGGTTGTCACAGCCAGTTCCAATCTGAACTTGAAGTGGGTCTGCACTTTGAAGACCAGATGGAAATCTACGGCGAAGTTCAAAAGTGGCAAAAACCAGTTAAAGAAACTTTTGCCCAAGTAGAACAAGCCCTTGCCCGTATCGACAAGCTGTTAGAAGTCACCAAGCTGTCGGTAGAAGACAAGACGCAAGTGCTGATGTTGACCGACAAAGCCCAAGATGTTGTTCGCCTGATCAAGGCTGACGGCTCATGGGGTGCGCACGGCCCAACTTACTCACTGAAACGTCTCGATGCAGCCTTAACCTATGTCACTCAAGCCCAAGCCATTATCGATGGTAAAGGTCTGAGCGCACAGAAAATCTAGTTCGACTCGAGTCTAACTTGTCCCCGGCACATCCGTGCCGGGGAATATACGAGGCCAAATAATGAATAACGTGATCCGACAAAGCCTGATAGGCGGCTTAATGGCACTGAGCTTGGGTGGCATCAGCCTTCCAGCCATTGCAGGGGGCGGTTCTGATATTTCTGAAGCACCCTATAACGAAATTCAGTTGAATCCTATTTCCATGCGGGAAGCAGAGACCTTAGTCGGTAAGCAAGGGGTTTATTTTTTCGACGTAAACACGCTGGAAATCTGGGCGGAAGGTTTTATCCCCGGGGCGGTTTTTTTCAATGTTCAAAATTGGAGAGAGTTACTTCCAAAGAATAAAGATGCGGTGATGGTGTTCTATTGCGCTAACCGCCTTTGTACCGCCAGCAACATGGCTGCACGGGAAACCATGAAGCTAGGTTACACCGGTGTACGCCATATGGCCGATGGCATTTTCGGTTGGCGCATGTCTGGAAGAGCAACAGAAAAACCCTAGTAATCAAATAAATATATTAATCGGTTATGGGCAATGTCCATACGTTTTCGGCTAACGCACCAAGCCCCAGGGCTAAATTGTAGAGAACATAAAATGAAAACATCTATGCCAACGTCTTTTATCCCAAAAACCATCACAGTGGCGACCTGCGCTGCACTGTTTGTGTCTATGGCGAGCTTTGCCGCCCCAAGCCTTAAAACCGATGCAGATAAAGCGTCTTACAGTATCGGTGCCTCTGTCGGTAACTACATTTCTGGCCAGGTTTATAACCAAGTGGAACTGGGCGCAGAAGTGAATGTGGACTTAGTGGTTCAAGGTTTTGTGGACGCGCTGAAAAAACAACAGCAATTAACCGATGAAGAAGTGGTGACGTATCTCAATCAACGCGCCGAAGAATTAAATCAAGTGAGAAAAGCCAACGCTGAAAAATTAGCTGCTGAAAATACCAAGGCGGGTGAAGCCTTTCTTGCTGAAAACAAAAAGAAAGCTGGCGTGATTGTGACTGAATCTGGCCTGCAATATGAAGTGTTAACCCAAGGTACCGGTAACAAACCTAATCCTGAGGACGTGGTCACCGTTGAATACGTTGGCAAGCTTATCGATGGTACTGAATTTGAAAATACCGTTGGCCGCAAAGACCCTACGCGTTTTGCCTTAATGACGGTAATCCCTGGTTGGGAAGAAGGCTTAAAACTGATGCCTATGGGCTCTAAATACCGCTTTGTTATCCCAGCAAACTTAGCCTATGGCAATGAATTTGTGGGTGAAATTCCACCGCAATCTACCTTGATCTTTGAAATCGAACTGAAAAATATCGAAAAGCCAAGTGAGAAAAAAGAAGCCCGCATGATGGGCATGATGCCTGCTCACTAAGAGCAAACATCGGGGACTGAGCGTTCGGTTTTGTTCGCTCAGTCATAAGCTTGGAGCGGCAAGCAAAGAGGTTAGGTATGGCAAGTTTAGGGTTCACCATCGCACTCCTATTAAGCGGATTTGTTGCTTGGATATTTTGGCAACACGCACGCTTAAATCAACAGCAAACCGTTGCGGGGCTGCCTTTAGTCTCCCCTGGGTTGCCAGTGCTGTGCAGTGGTGTATTGCTTGCCATGACGCTCGCTATCTACAGCCAAACGGGGCGTTATCAGGATTGGGATAAGGGCATAGTCAATGAACATATTGACTACTTAGTGGCAGCCGACATTACCAAAGCCGTTCGCCTAGTTGACGATCAACCACAAAACCCGCTGGCATTGATGTCACTTGCCCAGGCCTATAGCGCGGGTGGTTTATATAGCGATGCGGTGCAGACCTGGGACAAGTTGCTTGCGTTGGTGGGAGAGGATGCCGAGGTGCTCGGTGCTAAAGCGAATGCACTCTATTACCGCGATGGTCGCCAAATGACGCCGCAAACCCAAGCGCTGATTGCACAGATCTTGGCGTTTGCGCCCTTTGAGCCGCAGACCCGCATGTTACAGGCCACCGATGCGTATCTTCATGGGCGTTACCAAGAGGCGATAGACCATTGGCAGGCACTACTGTCACAGCCAACGGCAGAGATTAATCGTGAGGCCATTTTAAACGCCATTGGCAAGGCTCAAAGCAAATTGAATGAAAGTGGATATTAATCAAGTCGCTAGCCATTTTCAGGCATGTAGGAACGATAACGATATAAATAAAAACGTCGGTATAAAACCGATAGATGGAGGATGTTGTGAGTGAAAATATAGAGAGACGGAGGTTCCTTAAAAGCGCTGGCATGTGCTCTTTGATGTTAACACCTTTAGCGGGTTGTTCGGTCAAAGAAGATGCTGACAGCGCCCATAAGTCCCATTACGTCATGGTCTTTGACCAAAATAAATGTGTCGGTTGTGGTGATTGTAAAACCGCCTGTAACCAAGCAAACAACTTACCCGCGGGTGTTTCTCGGGTGATCCTTGAGCAGCAAAGTGGTCGTGTTGAAGGTCAAGCCTGCCCTCATTGCGGCAAGATGAGTTGCGACTGTGAGCGTAAGTTTGTGCGGGTTTCCTGCCAGCAGTGTAAAAACGCCCCCTGTGTCACGGTTTGTCCAACGGGCGCGGCGCACCGCGACGCGAAAACGGGCATCGTGACTATGGATGCGAGCAAATGTGCGGGTTGTAAGTACTGTATTGGTGCTTGCCCTTACAACGCTCGTTACATCAACAAAGAGACGGATGTGGCGGATAACTGTGACTTCTGTTTGCATAGCAAGCTGTCTAAGGGCGAGCTACCGGCATGCGTGCAGAGCTGTAAGTACGACGCGCTGATCTTTGGTGATGCCAATGATCCTCAGTCCTATGTGAGTAAGTTATTGGCGGTAAAAGACTCAGTGCGGATTAAACCGCAGTTTGGTACTGAGCCGAGCTTACGTTACATACCAATCGTCAAACTGGGAGTGTAAATATGGATACCAGTATGGAATTTACCCTCGGCTTATCCCAAGGCGTTGCTTGGCCTTGGCCGATTGCAGTGTATTTATTTTTTGCGGGGATTTCGGGCGGGGCGTTAACCATTGCGCTGGCGCTGCGTTTTTACCTAGGCCAGGTTGAAAATACCGCCTTCTTAAAAGCCGCGACTTTGCTGTCCTTTGTAACCATTAGCTTAGGGATGTTATGTCTGGTACTCGACTTGACTAACCCCTTATTCTTCTGGCGAATTTTGGTGTTTTATAACTTAAATTCTGTGATGTCGATTGGTGTTATTGCGCTGTCGGTGTATATCCCGTTAGTGGCAGTGGTGGCACTTTTAGCCCTCGAAAAAGAGCTGATGGCCATCCCACAATTGAAGTTTTTAGCGCCGATTATTGCCAAGTTAAAAGGCTTTAGACGCCCAATGGAAGCGCTCGTTTTAATACTGGCGTTATCAGTGTGTGCTTACACAGGCTTCTTGATTTCTGCGCTGATCCGCTTCCCGCTGATCAACACCTCGGTACTCCCTGCGCTGTTTATTGCCTCGGGTCTATCCGCGGGTGGCGCTTCAGCCAAAATGCTGGCGGTGTGGTTATTTAAAGAGCCCTTGCACAGCGGCGAAATGAAGATTCTGCACGGCGCTGAGTGGCCGATTATGTTCGCCGAAGCCATGTTTATTTTTATGATCGCGACAGCACTATTAACGGGTAATGCCGGTGGTCAATTTGCTTTTGCCGCCTTCCATGAAGGTGTGTGGGCAAGCGTATTTTGGATTGGTGTTGTGGGTATCGGCTTTGCCGCGCCACTGCTACTGAACTTTGCGACGGGTAAACATTTTAGCCATTCGGCCAAAGCGTTTTATATGTCGGGAATGTGTGCGGTAGTAGGGATGATGTGTCTACGACTCTTTATCCTGTTAGCGGGCCAAAACTACGCGATTTAACGATGTACTAAGGCCTCGGCCTTTGATGAACCATTTTTTTATCAACCCTCGTCGCAAGAGGTCTGTCCCTGCAAGGTGCCTTGGCGAGGCGTTGATATTTTTCAAAGGATTAACAGCATGAAAAAGTTCTTTGGGTTGTTACTACTCGCTCCTTTGTTATTAGGCTGCAATAAGAGCGAAGCGACCGATCACCAACACAAAGCCGAGATGATCCACGAGCATGATCGTTGCCACCTATGCGGTATGGTGATCACTAAATACCCTGGACCAAAGGGTCAAGTACACCTTAAGGCCGAGAAGATGGTGCCTAAGTTTTGCTCTAGCCGCGATATGTTTAACTTTGCCTTACAGCCTGAAAATAAAAGACAAATTGCTTACATGATGGTGCATGACGCCGCGACAACCGATTGGGAACAGCCTGACGATGGCGCCTTTATCGATGCCGCCAGCGCATTTTATGTTTATGGCACCAGTAAAAAAGCCGTGATGGGGCCAGCAGTCGCACCTTTTAGCACTAAAGCCGCCGCCGAAGCCTTTGCAAAGGAATACGGTGGACGCGTATTAACCTTTGAAGATATCACTCTCGAATTACTCGCTGGCGATAAGTAGGCGATTGATCATGCTGCGTTTATTGCTCCTCTGTTGGCTCTGCACCTTATCCTTTATCGGTGTGACGCAGGAGTTAAGGGTTAAAGATACTACCTCTTTAACCCAAGCATTGGCGCAGGCGCAGGACGGTGACACACTCGTACTTGATACCGCAGTGTATGAAGGTAATTTCAGTGTCACCCGCTCCATTCATATTAAGGCCGAAGCGGGCGCGACCCTCGATGCCCTACGCCAAGGCAGCGCCCTCACCATTACTGCACCCAAAGTGATTGTCGAAGGACTCAATATCCGCCATTGGGGGCGGGATCTTTATTACCATGATGCAGGCATTTTATTGCAGCCAGGGGCAGACGAGGTGCTTATTAAGGGCAATCGGCTGGTGGGGGATGGCTTTGGGATTTATGGTGAGCAACTTGCTGCGCCCCGTATTCTTGAAAATAGCATCAGTGGCAATGGCGCTATCTATGTATTAGACCGAGGCGATGGGATTTTCCTTAAGCATGTGACCGCGCCCGATGTGCAACAAAATCATGTTATCTTTGTCCGTGATGGGGTATATCTCGAGTCGGTGACGGACAGCAAAATTCTCCATAATCAATTCACTAAGCTTCAATACGGCATCCACTACATGTATACCCGAGGTGATGAAGCCTCAAACAATCAAGCGATTAGCGTCGACGGCGGCTACGCATTGATGAATTCACAACAAATCTACCTGCACCATAATCGCGTCAGCCAAGCGCGGGACTTTGGCATTCTGCTCAATATCACCAACGACTCTCATATTCAGGCGAATATCGCCACAGACGTGAAGCATCCCCAAGGTTCGGTAGAACTCGGTAACGAAGGCAAGGGCATTTTTATCTACGCCGCGCAGAATAATCGCATTCAAGATAATGAATTTAGTCACAGTGATACTGGGATCAGCATGGCGATGGGCGGCGAAGCAAACCGCCTTTGGCATAATCGTATTTTAGCCAATCAGACCCAAGTTAAGTACGTCGGTGAAGTGCAGCTGGAGTGGAGTTATCAGGGGCAGGGCAATTATTGGTCTGAATACCGCGGCTGGGATGCTAATGGCGACGGAGTGGGGGATGTTACCCACAGACCTAACGACAATTTAGACAAGCTATTTTGGCTCTATCCCGAGGCGAAACTACTGATGGAAAGCCCAGTGGTATTGCTGCTGCGTTGGGTAGAGCGGCAGTTTCAGCCAACGAGTGTCAGCGGTGTGAGTGATAGTTTCCCCTTAATGCGACTGACCACAGAGGGAGATGGAATATGAGCCATTTTACCAACAACGCCATCAATCCACAGGCGCTGACATTAATGACAAAGCAAGCTGCCGCCCAAGGGCAAGTGGCTGTTAAGGCCGTGGGATTGAGTAAGCGATATGCCGAATTTGAAGCGGTAAAAGATCTTAATTTTGAGGTGTGTACAGGCCAAACCTTAGCGCTGCTTGGCCATAATGGTGCCGGTAAATCTACCCTGATAAAAATGATTTTAGGCTTGGTATCCCCAAGCGCGGGCCAGTTATTTGTGCAGGGGCAAGAGGTACAAGCCAAACGGGTGAATGCGAATTTATCTTTAGGCTATTTGCCTGAAAATGTTAGCTTTTATGACAATATGACGGCGCATGAACTCTTAAGCTACTTTGCCAAGCTTAAGGGCGTTGCACCTGTGCGAGTTAACCTTTTACTGGAAGAGTTTGGTCTGATGGCGGCTAAGGATAAACGGCTGCGCACCTTTTCCAAGGGGATGCGCCAACGTTTAGGCTTAGCGCAGGCGGTGCTTGCTGATCCTAAAGTGTTGCTGCTGGATGAACCGACTGTCGGGCTCGACCCTCTGGCATCGGCCTTTTTGTATCAAAAAATGGCGCAACTTAAGGCCCAAGGCTGCGCGATCATTATCAGTACCCACGAGTTAGGTTTAGTGCAAGATCAAATGGATAGCGCGCTGATTTTAGGCCAAGGCCAGATGCTTGCCTCAGGGAATTTGCTCAGTCTTAGGGCTGCAACCTCGCTACCCAGCCTGATTGAATTGCATCACTTTACGCCGCTGCAATATCAGCAGTTGCTAAGCCAAGCGTTGTTCGCCTCACTGTTAGAACCCTCAGCCTCAGACCGAGTGTGCTTAAGGGTGCCTGATGCGCTAAAAGCCAAGGTGATACAGCAATTACACTCCCTGAATATCCATGAGTTTTCTATTGTGCCGCCGAGTTTACAGGATATTTTTCATTGTTATATGGCGAATCTTCACCCCCAGAGCGCGTCCAGTTGCAACACCTTTGCGGGTACAGAAAACCTTAATTCGGAGTTAGTGGCATGAGCCAAATCTGTCAGTTAGAAAAGCAGCAAGGCTTGTCGAGTTTTCGTCCTCCTATGGCGCTGACATTGATTCAAGCCGTTGCGGTAAAAGAATTTAAAGACAATCTGCGTAACCGTTGGTTATGGCTTATGGCGGGTATGTTATTGATTCTTTCGCTGTGTGTGAGTTTTATGGGCAGCGCAGTATCGGGCAGTTTAGTGGTATTTGAGAGCGCGCAAATTTTTTCTGGTTTAGTCACGCTCGCGGTGTTTATTTTACCTTTGGGTGCCATTTTACTTAGCTACGATAGCTTTGTTGGTGAGCGGGAATCGGGCACCTTGCTGTTGTTGCTGACTTACCCCTTGGCTCGTTGGCATTTGGTTTGTGGCAAATTACTCGGCCACGCCTATGTGATGGCCACTGCCTGTTTATTGGGATTTGGCTTAACGGCCTTGTTGCTGCTTGTCCTTGGAGCCGAACACGCACGGCTGGCCTTAGTGATTGGCTTTATTCATCTGATGGGTAGCGGAATTTTATTGTCCTTAGTGTTTGTACTCTTAGGTTACTGCGTGAGCCTATGTGTGCGGGAAAAAGCCAAAGCCTTAGGTGTATTACTGCTGCTCTGGTTTGTGTTGGTGTTGGTCTACGATTTGGTACTATTAACAGCCCTCGTCAGTATGGCTGAAGTACTCAATCGTCAACTATTTAACCTATTGATTTTAATCAATCCTACCGATCTTTTCCGGGCTTTAAACTTACTCGCAAACCCTGCCGATACCTTATCGGCAAAGAGTACTCTCGCCCTAATTTCCCAAACGGGTATAGGCTTGCCCTTAATGTATGGTGTATTTGTGGGCTGGTTGACTGTTTTGCTACTGGTTTGTTGCGTTATTTTTAATCGCCAAGAAGTTTAGATACCCCTGCATTAGTTTAAATTTACGCTTAAAAAACAATAGGTAAACTGAGTGTAGAGTCACAGTATTTTATGTTGTTAAAAGGTAAAATAAGCCATCTTGATTTGGTAGCCACAAGTCACGGTTGCTCTCGGGTGAAACTGAGTTTCACTGTGTTTGCCCGTTGTTAGCGCAATCATAGTCTATTGTTTTGGCTTAGTTTTGGGCGCTTAACATGCATAAAATTACTTCATACCTCATGCTAGATGAACAGGCCAAGCTGCTTGTTGACCATGTTCATGGAACCGAGATCGGCCTGACTTTTTCAGAAGCCGCTGTACTCGTGTTGCTGCTGTCATCGCCGAATGCCATTTTTACCAAGGAAGAATTGCTGCAAGTAGGCTGGCCAGATCGCGTGGTCGCACCAACCTCTTTGACCCAATGCATCAGCACATTACGTAAAAAATTAGAGCCTTATACCGAGGTACAGCTCAAAACTGTGGCGCGCCGCGGTTATCAATTGCACGTCTCAGAACAGTCCCATGTAAAAATGTTGGCGATTAACGATGCCGATGCTATCCGCGATGCGATTGTGGGTGTCTCTGCTTGGACTAAGGTTGCTGGTATCGTCATGCTGGGGATGATCCTCACCTTGATCTGGTACTGGAGCGATCACCATGCTGTGGTGAAGCATGTCGCGAAATGGAATGCCGATAAATATATCAGCCTGAATATTGGTGGCACCTTAGGTACGGCGCAGGTGTTGTATATCGATGATGAAGAGCATTTACACCCCTCATGGTGGCAAAAACATTTAGCCCCAGAAGGCAATCATATCGATGGCTTACCTTATTTCAGTGCCTTTGCGTCAACGGATGGTAAAAACTATTCGATGGCAATATGCCCTGCGTTAGATGCCAAGGATTGTACTGGCAAAGGCATCATCAATATCACTTCGATTGATGCTAAACCCGCTGGCCTGAGTATGGCGGAATTTATTCCACTTAGTAAAAAGATGGAAGAGCGGATCCGCTACAACCGCGTAGTCTTACCCGTTGATGATAAAGGGGTTGGGGAGCTACTGGAGCATAACTACCATGCGGATATTTATTTTCCGGTGGCTGGTGAGTTATTGGTTCGCACGGATCTCAGCATGTCGCTGGTGTACGAGGGGCAAAGTCGAGGCAAGTTTTACTCCACCTCATGCATTACCGATCAGGACTGTTTAACCACACCGATTAAGTACACCATTCGGGGCGATTTTGAGCAATATCAAACCCAGATAGGTGATCTCAATGTGGATGTTTTTCATGTCAAAGTATCACAAAAAGAGCTGACCAAACCCGATGAGGTGAGCCACTCGGCCATGCAGTTTTACCGCGCGATTCGTAAGCACGATATTCGCGATGAAGATCTGTTCTATTATCGGGTTTATCAAAATAAGGACACAGCCGTTTGGATAGTCCCGCAAATGGGGCAACTGCTGGCGTGGACTCAGTACACCCAAGTCAAACTCTAACTTCGCATGTTATTAAAACAGCCGATAGTCATCGGCTGTTTTGTTTTGGGCTCGCCGCTCAAAAGCGTGTATTAAAGACTTTGCATTAACTTTCTATCATAAAGTGTGAGTTTCTTTTACATCCCACCATATCGCCAGTTACACTGCCAGACCATGCTAGCAAGCATCTAGATTAGCCAAAATACCAAAAATACAAGAATAACAACGGAAGGAGTCTCTTATGTCGGACCGCCTGATCCCCGCCTTATTACTGTCAACAACAGTACTGACGGGATTAACTGCCTGTGGTGATAACACCAATCAAACCGTCGCCAGCGATAATACAGCAAAAGTACAAACCAGTGCAGCGCCCGCCGCCAGCCAACCCGCCATGCCGATTGGCATTAACCTCGCGGCCATGTCGCTCAAGGTGAAACCCGGTGATGACTTTTATACCTACGCCAATGGCGAATGGATGAAAACCACTGAGATCCCCGCCGATCGCTCAAGCACGGGCGCCTTTTTAGTGGCTTTCCAAGAGACGGAAAAGCATAAAACCAGCCTGATCGCCGACTTAGTCAAGGCCGAACACGCCGCTGGCAGCGATGATGCGCGCATTGCCGATTTCTACAAGGCGTACACTAACACCGCAGCAATCGATGCGGCGGGCATAAAGCCAATGGAAGCCGATTTAGCCCGTTATCAAGCCATTACGGATAAACACACCTTATCGGCGGCGCTTGGTGCTAACCTGCGCGCCGATGTGGACCCGCTCAATGCCACCGACTTTTTCACCGAAAACCTCTTCGGTATTTTCGTCACCCAAGGTCTGGCGACTCCGGGTGAAGTATTACCTTATTTTCTCCAAGGCGGTTTAGGTTTACCCGAGCGCGAATACTATCTGTCGGACGATCCTAAAATGGTCGAGATCCGCACCGCTTACCGCGCTTATATCGAGACCCTGCTGACCGATGCGGGTATTAGCGATGCTGCTAGCCGTGCAGATCGTATTTTTGCCCTAGAACACAAGATCGCTAGCGCCCACGCCAGCCGTGAAGACAGTGAAGATTTCACTAAGGCATCGGGTGTGTGGAGCCGCGCCGACTTTGACGCTAAAGCCCCTGGCATCGACTGGACAGCATTTTTAGATGCCGCACAGCTTGGCAAGCAAGACAGATTTGCCGCTTACCATGCCAGTGCTATTACTGGCCTGTCGGCGCTGGTGGCCTCTGAGCCGTTGGATGCGTGGAAAGACTGGCTGGTGTTCCACCATATCAACAGCCACGCCGATGTATTGCCATCGGCTATCGATAACGCTTCCTTTGCCTTTAATGGCACTAAGCTGTCGGGCACGCCAGAGCAGCGCAGCCGTGATAAACGCGCCTTGAGCGCCTTGGATCAATACCTTGGAGATGCCGTGGGCCGCGCCTACGCCGAGCATTATTTCCCGGTCTCGGCCAAGGCCGAAGTTAGCACTATGGTGGATAACATCGTCAGTGCCTTTGGTAAGCGGGTCGAAAAACTCGAGTGGATGGACCCTACAACCAAGAAGGAAGCTTTAGCTAAGGTCGCGACCATCGCCGTTGGCGTGGGTTACCCCGATAAGTGGCGCAATTACGATGCCTATGCCGTATCGCCAACCAATGCCTATGCCAATGCTATCAATGGTGAAAAGGTGGAATATGCCCATCAACTCGCCAAAATCGGCAAACCAATGGACAAGGGCGAGTGGTGGATGACACCGCAAGTGGTTAACGCGGTTAACCTGCCAGTGCAAAACGCGCTTAACTTCCCAGCGGGGATTTTGCAGCCACCATTCTTCGATGCTAAGGCCGATGCCGCCTATAACTATGGTGCGATTGGCGCTGTGATTGGCCATGAGATCAGCCATAGCTTCGATAACAATGGTGCGGCGTTCGACTCGACTGGCGCTATGCGTAATTGGTGGACACCGGCGGACTTTGCCCAATTTGCTAAACAGGGTGAGGCACTGGCGAAACAGTTTGATGCCTATGCGCCATTCCCAGATCTGCATGTAAACGGCAAGCTGACCTTAGGTGAAAACATTGCCGACGTGGCGGGCTTAGCGGCAGCGCTCGATGCCTACCATGCCTCGCTTAACGGTAAACCTGCACCGGTTATCGATGGCTTTACCGGCGACCAACGCTTCTTTATCGGCTTCGCGCAAACTTGGGCAACCAAGATGCGTGACGAAGCCCTGCGTGCCCGCGTGGCGACCGATGGTCATGCCCCTGGCATGTACCGCGCGCTGACCGTGCGTAACTTAGACGCTTGGTACACCGCATTCGATGTGAAGCCCGGCGATAAGCTGTACTTAGCGCCAGAGGATCGTGTGAAGATCTGGTAAGTTCATCGTCTTAACCAACATCAACTAAGGGGAACATATTGTTCCCCTTATACTTTGCGCTATTCAGCTATTAGAATATTTAGCGGTTCGCCGAAGTCCTGTAAGATGATGCTTTAGTATTTACATTGTGATTAAGGGATGAGGCATGAGTGTAGAAAACCGCTATTTTTACGAGCCGAGTAAGGGACATGGGTTATCGCACGATCCCTTAAATGCCATTATTGCCCCTAGGCCCATAGGTTGGATCTCCTCCCGCAATGCACAGGGACAACGCAATCTTGCGCCCTATAGTTTTTTCAATTGTTTCAACTACAAACCACCTATCATCGGCTTTGCCAGCACGGGCTGGAAGGACAGTGTTGCTAATATCGTCGACACTGGCGAATTTGTCTGGAATCTCACTACCCGCAGCCTTGCCGAGAAAATGAATCAAACTTCCGCCATGTTACCCCGTGGGGAGGACGAGTTTGCCTTTGCCGGACTTACCCCAAAGGCTGGCACTATCGTTCAAGCCGAGCTGGTGGCCGAAAGCCCAGTGAACTTTGAATGTAAGCTTTCTCAATGTATTCAATTAACTGCTGCCAATGGCGACAAGATTGATACTTGGCTAGTCTTAGGAGAAGTGGTTGCCGTACATATCGCCAAGCATTTACTCGATAGTGAAGGGGTGTATCAAACCGCCCTCGCCGAACCCGTGCTGCGCGCCGGCGGCCCATCGGCCTATTATGGGATTTCGGAAGCGTTACGGTTTGATTTACATAGACCACAGGTGTAGGTGGTGGTACTCAAACTTCGTTTGAGTTTTTAAAGCTAAATCAACGTCGTGGGGCTTCACCCCCCTGATTTTTTATAATGAATCGACCAAGGAGGGATCAACAGCAATTCCCTCTTGCCCCTTCGTTAACAAGAGTCCTCGCCGAACAACGTCCATGTTTAACTGCCAGTTCGCCGTCCATGGCTCTCGTTCGTATAGCTGCGTTGCAGCACTCACCCTAGCGAAGTTACATGCATTGACTCTTTATTTATAAAGCAGGGGGCTTCGTGCTTATTCGAAAATAGCTAACGCTTCCGATGGGTCCGCTTTACATCCCTGTAAAGCACTCCAGTTCGGCAGTCCCTGCCTCTCGCTCATAAGCTCGAAAATCACTGATTTTCATTCGCCCCTTCCCCGAAAGCTACGCAGACTTCCTGTCTGCGTTACGCGATTTTCTTCAACGCCCTTCAGCAACTTCGCAGGGGAGGTGAACTTCTGTAACCTTGGTGTATTGTTCATTCCCAAAGGATTATGCAAATCCTATTTTATTTCTGTTAGATCCTCTTGCCCCATCCAATCCAGAGGGGATGCCAACTCGACAAAGTCTTTATATTCATCCATATCGATATTTTCAAACTGATTTCTAATATATAAAAACTTAGCCCACAAGAGTCCAGATGTTTGGAGTAGGCTAATACCTTGAGTGTGAGGTTTTTGATATTCTTCGATAAGAGCCTTGCAAAGTTTCTGTAAAGGAGAGTCTTCTCTTTCTAGACGCCGGGTCATGCCACCTATAAGAAGAAAATCTGAAAGATATGTGGTTGAAGAGCCAAAGTGAGAAGAGAAAATTTCATTCAGATATTCAAGTAAGTTAAAACAATATGTGTCTGAGCGATAAGGTATGCTTGTTTGCCGAAAATATGGACCGTATGTGAATTGACTATCCTCATATTGTTGTGGGTCGAAGTTCATTTCAATAAGGCGGTTATGGGAACTTTTTGGTATATAACTTTCCATCCACTCCGATAAATAGATGATTTTAGTACTATCACCTTTCTGGATAACTCGTTCAAATTTACCATTTACGATTTCTTCAAAAAGTTTATTGTCCTTTTCTTTAATACAAAGCAAAGTCGTCAACATCAATATATCGAGCTTGGAACCTCTGGGCATGTTTGATATGGTCGCCAGTATTCTATCTGTGATTTGAATTGCTGTGCGCGGAGAGGCATTAAAGGCCTCAAGAACAATTGATATATTTTTAAGTGTTATTTTAGCATCACTATTAGGAGGGAATATTTCAATGTTGACTCTCTTTAAATAATCCTCTGAAAGCTTGTTGGCATCGCTGTGTACGTCTAAAAAATTTTCTAAATTAGGTGACTTGAGGCTATAACGACTATTGAAGAAGCGCCCGAGGTAAATTTTAGCGTCAAAACCCTCGCCGTATACCGCTTTAACGGCATGCTGCAACTGCTCTGTGTCAGTTGCAATCACAAATACAACCCCATCAATATCAAAAATATGTTTAATGGTTTCTAGCATTTCAACAGCATAGCTAGGCCTACAACGGTCTAGTTCATCAATAAAAATGAAAGCGGGATAGCTATTTTGTTTATGGCCTACAACAGCTCCAACCCATTCAGATACACTTTTTTTAAGGCTATCAATCGCTTTGGATTTTGCATCATGTTCATCAATTAGATACTTAACCGCTTCTGAAGCGGCAAAGCTCATATCAATAGGGTTGCCATTTTTATCTAATAGATCTTGGCCATCTTCCCCCTTGATGTGACCAATATTTTCATTGTCGTCATCTGCATTCATAATTTCGACAGGATCTATGCCTACATATCGCTTAAATAATCCTCGACCAATACCAGGGGCCGCTGCCTTTAATAAGCCGATCAACGTACGAGGAGCTTTGAATACTGGAGAATTTTTATCTTTTCCTGCTTGCTTTCTTAATTGGTCAATGATGGATGAAATAACTGTCATTAAAGGGTCATCTGAGTAGTCCTTTTTCCATGCATCTACATATACGACAGGATAATGCTCTTTTAGGTCTTCGGACCAGCGCTTGAGAAAGTAAGTTTTGCCTGCTCCCCACTCAGCATTGAGATTAAGCACATAATTCCGTTTTTTGTCATCATCAGTTCTCTGGTCATCATAACCTTGAGATGCTAGCAGTTTAGTTAGAAAAGTAGCGTACTTTTCTCTTCCTAGCTTATCTTCTGGAAAGAATTCATCATCAATAATTTTTCCTTGAGACCAATCCAAGATAACTTGCTTAACCATTTAATTATCCGAACGTTATTATTTAATAAGTTCGGAGTTTATGACTATTTATAACAGGCTGCAAAATATATTTTTGACAGTTGATTGATACATCTTTGATGTTAAATTTCGCGCATATATTAAAATGGTTTCGTCCAAAGAAAGATCGGACTGGCACAACTCTTTTGAGATTTAGAGCCAATGCCGAGATCACAAAAGTTCACCATCCCCTCTAAAGGCCGCAGGTACTGGTCCTGCTGTATTTCAAACAAACCTACTGCAAAAAAACGGTATATCTGCAATCTTTTTTAGTGAAATGTTGTATTGGGTGTTTTTTCATATGAAAGATGTTGTGTTAGCGCTATGGCACATACCTAGTTTACAGATAAATGCTTGCGCGACTTTCTAATCGCTAAAATCTACGTTATTACTATTCTATCAGTAAGATAAAGTGCTGAACCCGTTTGATAAAGTGAGTTCTGTTGTCACTGTTTGAGTCGTCGTTACGGGCTGCCTTGTCGTGTCCACTGTGGAAGGCTGTTGGTTGGAATATTACTTAGGAGAAGGCCTGCTTATCGCGGTGTTCATCCTGAAAACAAATTATTAATCAGTGCAGGAGCAAATATGAACAAAGTGGTGATGATTGCTATGGCGACGGTCTTACTGGGGATGGGAGGGTGCTCGGTAAAGGAAAGGGCTATGAGTGGGTTTCAGGTGGTGCCCTTTGATGCGTTCAAAACGAGCGAAAGCAATCCCAATCAGCGTATTTATAAGGAGCAGGGCGTTGACCTGCGCCAGTACAATCAAGTGTTGCTCGATCCATTACAATTTATTCGTCAAGAGAATGGCCAGTGGTATCTATTAACGGCCAATGAGCAGAATGAGATTGGTCGTTATTACCATGCTAAGTTCCAAAATGAGTTGATGAAAAATGGGGTCAAGGTTGCTACCGCGCCAGGGCCTGGAGTTATCAGAGTTCAGGCGGCGGTGACAAATTTCGATTTAACTCGACCAGAGCTTAAATTACGCGATCTATTACCCGCGAAGATTGCCATTGATGTGACTAAAGAGGTGATTGGTAAAGAGCCTTACTTGCTGAAGGTCGGCAGCATGTCGCAATTGCTCGACTCGCAAAGCGGTAAGTTACTAGTTCGAGTATTAGATGCTCGCGAGAGTGATGATACCATCCAAAAAGATTCTCCTATTACAGCAAGCGAACTGGAAAAGATGATTGATAAGTGGAGTGCAGGTCGCGCTAAACAGTTAGCTGATAATTTGGGAAAATAAGCACAAAAATCTGTTTGAGGTTGGCTAAAATACTTAGCCTTTACGCATCCGGTTATAAAAACAAAACCCCAGTTTTCACTGGGGTTTATTGTTTGAGCTTAGGTTGGCAAAGGTTATCCTGCCAAGCTAATCAATGCGTTATTTGATAAACGCGAAGGCATCGCCGTAGAGATGGGCTTCTTCAACACCCATTTCGCGGAAGATTTCGCGGGCGGCACCGACCATATCGAAACGTCCTGCGATATAGATGTCATAGCCATTGAGGCTAATAAAATCCTGTCTGATTTGCGCGAGCAGATTAGCGGTTTTACCCTGCCAGTTAGCTGGAGCCTCTTCTACTACAGGCACAAAGTGTAACCAAGGGTGAGCGTCGTGCCATTGGCGGGCGATGGTCTCAAAATACATGGC
Organism: Shewanella sp. DNRA4; assembly: GCF_012843185.1. Lineage (NCBI taxonomy): Bacteria > Pseudomonadati > Pseudomonadota > Gammaproteobacteria > Alteromonadales > Shewanellaceae > Shewanella > Shewanella sp. DNRA4. Next base: position 45,264 of record NZ_JABAIP010000006.1, on the reverse strand, counting down.
ATCTTGGGTGCGGCAACCCCAATATAAGGTTGTTTCGACCTGTTGGCCGAGGGCGATTTGTTGCTCGACAATACTCTTTATGTAAGAGAAGCCTGTGCCACCGGCGATCAATAAACGTGGGCGCAGGCTGTCGTGGCGTAGGTGAGCGTTGCCACCTGGCGCTTCGATGTCGATATGCGTGCTATTACGCAATCTTTCAACCACTTGCATTGGATAACTTTCGCTGACGGCCGCACCAATATGAAGCTCAATCACTTCGGCATTAGGGGCGGACGCGATAGAGAAGGGACGTTTATCTTTTTCACCCATCACAACACACAGGTATTGTCCCGCTTGAAACTCCAAGGGGGCATCAGGCTTTAACCACACCTGATATACGGCGTCGTTAAAGGGGGTTACTTTCTCTATCTTACAACGTATGGTTTTCATCAAACTTCCTTTGCACCTTTTTATTTTGTTAGAGGTGTCGCATTAGGGCCATTCGCGGCCAATTCTCTTGGCTTAAGTGGGTACGTCGTGCTTAAGCTGAATTATAGGGTTGGGCTGTCGTCTATGCCTAACTCATCCCAGATTGAGTCGATCTTTTGCTTAACCTTAGGGTCCATCACAATCGGCGTGCCCCATTCGCGGGTGGTTTCGCCTTCCCACTTATTGGTGGCATCGAGGCCCATTTTGGAGCCGAGGCCTGCAACGGGAGAGGCAAAGTCGAGGTAATCGATAGGGGTATTATCGATCATCACGGTGTCGCGTTTCGGGTCCATACGGGTGGTAATGGCCCAAATCACATCGTTCCAGTCGCGGCAATTCACATCGTCATCGACCACCACAATAAACTTGGTGTACATAAATTGGCGCAGGAAGGACCAAGCGCCCATCATCACCCGTTTAGCGTGGCCGGGGTATTGTTTGCGAATCGAGATCACTGCCATCCGGTAAGAACAACCTTCAGGAGGCAGATAAAAATCAATAATTTCAGGATATTGCTTACGCAAAATCGGCACAAACACTTCGTTGAGTGCCACGCCTAACATGGCGGGTTCATCCGGTGGACGGCCAGTGTAGGTGCTGTGGTAAATCGGATCTTTACGGTGAGTAATATGGGTCACAGTAAAGACGGGGAATTTATCCGTCTCGTTGTAGTAACCCGTGTGGTCGCCGTAGGGGCCTTCTTCGGCCATTTCGTCAGGATCGATATAGCCTTCAAGGATAATCTCGCTGCTGGCGGGTACTTCTAAATCACAGCTTAAGGCTTTGCAGACTTCGGTGCGTTCACCGCGCAGCAATCCCGCAAAGGCGTATTCGCTCATCGCATCAGGTACTGGGGTGACTGCGCCTAAAATAGTCACAGGATCTGAGCCTAAGGCTACAACTACAGGGTAACGCTCACCGGGGAATTGCTCTTTAAAATCAGCAAAATCAAGTGCGCCACCACGGTGGGATAGCCAGCGCATAATGAGTTTATTCTTGCCGAGCAATTGTTGACGGTAAATCCCAAGGTTTTGGCGATTCTTACGCGGGCCTTTAGTAATGGTTAAGCCCCAAGTGACCAGTGGCGCGACATCGCCCGGCCAACAATGCTGAATCGGCAGCTGAGTTAAATCGACTTCATCACCGGTTTTAACCACTTGCTGACAGGCTGGATTACGCACTGTCTTGGGTGGCATATTCAAGGCTTGCTTGAACATAGGGATTTTTGCAATTGCGTCTTTAAAGCCGCGTGGTGGCTCGGGTTCTTTTAAAAACGCTAATAGCTCACCGACTTCGCGCAGCGCTAACGGGTCGTCTTTACCCAGCGCCATGGCGACACGTTTTGGAGTACCAAAGAGGTTGGCCAGCACTGGCATGGAATGATTAGTTGGATTTTCGAACAGAAGTGCAGGGCCTTTGGCACGCAGAACGCGATCGGCGATCTCTGTCATTTCTAAATGAGGATCAACGGGGTAGCTAATGCGTTTGAGTTCGCCATTGGCTTCCAGATGATCGATAAAGCTGCGTAAATCCTTAAAACTCATGTGGAAATAGCCTCTGCAGTGGAAATCCGTGTGGCGCGCACTATAGCATTTTTCTGTTTTAGGGTTAACCTATTCAGTGATCTTCCAGCTTTGGAAGCGTAAAATACTTGTCCTAGGTCGGTGTTTATTTGACCAACGCCCGGTATATCGAGGTTTATATGAGATTCTATTCATTCCTTGCTAATGATAAATGCCTTCAACATCAATCGGTTTGCTTAAGTAAGCACGCGGAGCCTTGGCATAAAACAGGCTTGGCTTTGTCTTTACTTGGCGCCTTGTTGATCGGTGGTCTTGCCGCGCCAGATTGGGCTATTGCGGGGGATCGAGGCACAAATGATCGCTATAGCGAGAGTTATGGGCGCCAAGATAATCACTATAAAAAGCATCATAAACATAGTGATAGCCATCGTTACTATCGCCCATATTACCGTCCCTATTATCCTTGGGGATTGGGTTTAGGAGTTGGCTTAGCGACGGGCTGGAACCTTGGCTATGGCTGGAATGATGGGATATGGAATGACGACTGGCGTTGGAATCGCGAGCGTTACTGGCATTCGCCTTATTCGGGCATCGGTTTGTCGATCCCTACGGGCTATGATGATACGCCAGTGGCCATTTCTGCGCCTGTGCGTGTTACCACCAGCATGCAATATTCGCCGAGCGAAGGTCGGATGGTGTCGAATATGCCAACCAATAGCGCAACTGTAATGTCGGCGGCCTCGACGGCGAGAGCTTCAACAGTCTCAGCGGAGCCAACTGCCGCAGTTCCCCGGGCGCGGGCGGCGCGCAGTGTGTCGAGTCTGCCGAGCAATGCCAGAATAGTGCAGCAAGATGGCCGTACCTTATATGAATGGCAAGGCACGCTTTATGCCTTTGATTGGAATAGCCAAACCTATCAAGAACAGTTAGTTAAGTAATCCATTTTTATCAACGCTTCTATCACTGGAGCCCCGAGTGGGCTCCTATTTTTTTCTTAGCCAGTTGTCGTTTTATAGAATCGCGGAGAAATCGTTTGCAAGCAGTTCAGCCCAACTCTCAGCCCCCAGCTCAAAGCAGCGCGCTTTGGGTGTTACTCGCCTTGGCATTAGGCACCTTTGCCCTAGGCACCACAGAATTTGCCGCCATGACCTTAGTGCCTTATATCGCTAGCGATTTAAGTGTCGATGTCGCCCATGTGAGTTATGCCATCAGCGCCTATGCCCTTGGGGTGGTGGTAGGCTCGCCCATCATCATGGTGCTGGGGGTGAAGATTAAGCGGCGCACGTTGTTAATCGCCTTGGCCGCCATGATGGCGGTTGCCAATGGCTTAAGCGCCTTGGCACCCAGCTTGAATTGGTTAGTTTTTTTCCGCTTTTTAAGTGGCTTGCCCCATGGTGCATATTTTGGGGTGGCTATGTTACTGGCAGCGTCCTTAGTGCCGCCAGAGATGAAGGCTCGAGCGGTTTCTCGGGTGATTATCGGCTTAACCTTGGCCACTATCGTTGGCGTGCCCTTCGCGACTTGGATGGGGCAAACCGTCGGTTGGCGCTCTGGTATCGGCATAGTGGCGATTATTGCCACCGTTACTGCCGTGATGCTGTATTTTCTCGCCCCGAACGTCGCCGTACCGCAAAATGCCAGCCCGAAAAAAGAGCTGCAAACCCTGAAGAACCGCGAAGTTTGGCTCACGCTCGGCATTGCGGCTATCGGTTTTGGCGGGATTTTCTGTGTGTATACCTATCTGGCCGAAACGCTGATCCAAGTCACCCAGGTCGAGCCCTTTAAAATCCCGGTGATGATGGCGGTCTTTGGGATTGGTGCCACCTTAGGCACCTTAGTCTGTGGCTGGGCGGCAGATAAGTCGGCGCTGGCGGCGGCATTTTGGTCGCTGGTGTTAAGCACCTTAGTATTGGCGCTGTATCCAAGTTTGACGGGATCTTACTGGGCATTAATGCCAATTGTATTCTTTGTGGGTTCGGGGATTGGTCTGGCAACCATAGTGCAGGCGCGATTAATGGATGTGGCTCCCGATGGGCAAGCCATGACGGGCGCTTTAGTACAATGTGCCTTTAACCTTGCTAATGCCATTGGCCCTTGGGTTGGCAGCTTAGTGATCTTATCTGGCCAAGGCATCGCCGCGACTGGCTATGCCGCAGCACTTTTATCCCTCGGTGGTTTAGTCATGTGGTGGTTAACCCATAGGGAGAGTCGCCGCGCTGATAACCTTTGTACTGCAAACTGTATTGATTAAGCCGACCATGACGGCGCAGATCTATATCTGCGCCGCTTTTAAGTAAACTTCCTAACCTCTTTGTATGGTGATATCGGCGATATAACCGTGCTCAGTGGCGAGTAGCGCTTGTTTTAGCATGCCTGCGGCCTCATCGGCGGACATAAAGCTTGAGGTATCTAGACTCTTACCACTGCTTGGCCAAAAGCCGGTATCCATACCGCCGGGATAAACCGCAATCAACTTCATTGGACTTTGCTTGAGCTCCAAACGTACCGATTCGATAAAGCCCCGCACCGCCCATTTGGCGGCGCAGTAGGTCGATTCACCCGCTTTGGCGGCGAGGGCGGCGGTGGACATAACGATCACCACCTTAACCGCTTGCTGCTTATAGCGTTTCACCAATTCACGCACCAGCAGAATCGTTGAGGTGACATTGTTATTCAGCAGCGCTTGGATTTCGCTCGCACCTTGGGTTTCCAGTGCGCCAAAGTAACCACTGCCAGCGCAGTGGATAACCGTATCGGGGGCATCGGTAAGGCCATCGAATAGCGCTTCGACACTCGCTTCGTCTGCTAAATTGGCACTGATGGCGCTAATGCTTTGATTCGAAAATGGGCTGAGGGCATTGGCCACGGTATGCAGACGGTTGGCATCGCGTCCCGTCAGTGTAAGTGCTTGGTTATCCTTGGCATACAGGGCGGCTAATGCTGCGCCTAAGCCACTGCTTGCGCCAGTAATCAGTATCATCTTTACCTCTAAATTCTATTTCGAAGTCTAGGTTTCGATCAGAGTGAACAGCGGCTGGTCGAAGGCGACCTCATCTCCGTCTTTCACCCAAATAGCGCCGACTATACCGTCACGCTCGGCCTCGATGGGATTTTGCATTCGCATGGCTTCGATAATGCAAAGCGTGTCGCCGCGAGCCACCCGTTGACCGATGCGCACCAAGGGCGCCTCGGTTTGGCCTTGCGAGGTATGGAAGCTGCCCACCATGGGCGATACTTGCACAAAGCCTTCAATCACAGGCAGGGCGTCACGGGCTTTCGCCAGCTTTGGGCTTGATGCAGTGGAAGGCGGAGGATTATGCGCGCCTTCAGGTGCGCTTGTGGGATGCGGGCCGTAGCGGGTGATGCGAATGGACTCTTCCCCTTCGGTAATCGCCAGTTCTGCAATCCCAGATTCCTGCACTAATTCAATCAGTTTTTTGATCTTTCGAAGGTCAACCGCCATGGCTTGTGGCTCCCTGTACTCACGCTAATCGCGTTTATGCCTTCAATCTCTTAATCGCCGCCGCGAGGGCAAACTCATAGCCCTGGGCGCCGAAACCACAAATCACCCCAATGGCCTTATCGGACAAATAGGAGTGGTGGCGGAATGGCTCGCGGGCATGGACATTGGATAAATGCACTTCAAAGAAGGGAATATCCACCCCGAGCAGTGCGTCACGCAGGGCCACACTGGTGTGGGTAAAGGCTGCGGGGTTGATAATAATCATCTGCGCATCGGTAGCATGGATCGCGTTGATCAGTTCAAATTCGGCATTCGATTGAATATGCTCAAGTTCAACACCTGCTGCTTGAGCTTGTTCACTCAAAATGGCAACGATATCGGCTAAGGTTTGATGACCGTAAACACTGGGTTCGCGGCGGCCAAGGAGGTTTAAATTGGGGCCATTGATGAGCAGAACTTTATGATTCATTACGCTTTCCTTTTACGACATGCCTTAACGGGTTGAATGCCATTAACTTAACCTGTTCGGGCGGATTTTGCATTATGAATGTCGTTACTGTGCAAGCTGGGTTAATCCAACTTAATCTGGCGCATAGCCTTAGTGGCACCACGTTGTTTTTTGGTGTCTAAGCGTTTGGTTTGGCTGCTTTTGGTCGCACGGGTGGGGATACGTTTTTTGGGCACTTCGGCCACGCTGGCAACTAGGGCGATAAATTGTTCCAATGCGGTTTGCCGATTCGCCTCTTGGCTGCGGCTCGCCTGACATTTGATAATGATTTTGCCGCTGGCGGTAATCCGATGATCGGCTTTTTGCAGCAGGTGCTGCTGATAAAACTCGGGTAATGACGAGTTTCTGATATCAAAAATCAATTGGGCGGCGGTGGAGACTTTATTGACATTCTGCCCGCCAGCCCCGCTTGAGCGGATAAATTGCCACTCGATTTCATTTTCCGGAAGTTCCACACGGTTTGAGATTTTTATCATGGCAGACTTAGGGTTTTGTCCAATTGCTTTGAGAAGCGAGCAATAACTGCTTATGGCTTTTCAATAGATTTGTTATCATCGGGCGCATTCTTGCAGGGCAGGCGTGGTTGCCCGTTCGCAAAATAGTGTTCTCGTTTCGGAGTGCCTTTATGTTATGCCAAATCCCCGATATTGCTAAGGGTGTTATCAGTCTTTTCGCCAGTGGTCGACTCTCTTCAACCGATTATCGTACCCGCTTACAGCCGGCCATTAAGAGTTACCGCAAGGATTGGGGACAGGTTTGCCTGTATATTGAGGCGGACGTCTTACTTGAAGGTTGGGAATTTGAGTCGCTAACGGGCAGTGGTGAAGTCCAACTTCCTAATTTTGAAGCTTTAGTATTTGTTGGCGGCCCAGATTGGGTGGGTAATGCTGTGCGCTTACTCGGCCCCTTTATGCAGGGCGAAGTGGCTTGGTTCCCCTTGGAGCAGAAAGCCAAAGCCATTGCGTGGATCGCTAAACGTTCAACTTTTTAATGACCCATGGTGGGTATAACTTATAGGGAATTAACTATGTCTTTGTTGAAAACTATGACTGCCAAACCGACCGCTAAATTAGGCGCTATCGCCCTAGTGTTGGCCTTTACCGCAGGCTTAAGTGCCTGTGCGCCAGAGGTAGGTAGTGATGCTTGGTGTAAGCAAATGAAGGAAAAACCTAAAGGTGATTGGACGGCGAACGAAGCGGCCGATTACGCCAAACACTGCGTGTTTAAGTAAGTTTTTCAAGCGAATAGTGTCACAGCTTGACAGATTAATCCTTGCAAGCTGTGAACTTATGCTTAAAATCCCTGTCTTAAGTTTGCACAAGCTATTGCTGAATTATGACTAAATCGTCCAAAGGTGATATTTGATTTCGACCGCTAAGCCATTCTTTAGCCGAATGGTGACCCTACTGATAGCCATTATCGTGCTGCAATTTGCGGGCGCGAATTTGGGTGCCCATCAGTTACATGCGGGCAATGGCGTCGAAGAAGCCGAGAATCATCCCCACCTACAATTTAGTGCTCCTGTGACCACCTTAGCTCAATGTGTGGATTGTGTGTGCCCCAACGAGCAGACTCCCAGATTCAGCACCGAGCCGTTTGGTGAAGCCGCATTCAATGCGGGCGTATCGACTACCAGTGCTAGTAGCCACTCACATTTAGTGCAAACTACTGAAATTCAAAACTTTGACCTTTGCCTTGATTGCCAATGCCATGGCGGTCATGTTGCTTTACTCTCCTATTCCGACAGCCAAACGCTTACGGCCTTTGAAGCGGCCTATGTGCCAACGGATTTAGCCTATTTCCCTCCAGATCAATTACCTAAGTACCGCCCACCCATCGCTTAACTCTCAATATCTGCTTATTTCTGGTTGCGTATCTATTGTTCTGGCGCGCCGCAATAAGCCCTTAATTTATCCCCAAAGCAAAGGTTTTATTAACCTCTAACGTGTTTGGCTCGCGCTAGCGCTTTGAGCTTATTCGACATTTTGCCTCTGGGGAGCATTCGATTGGTATCCGCACGTCGATAGCGTGGGGCCAATCCTATTTAGATATTGTTAGGAATTGCGATGAAGAAAACCATTATCGCCCAGACCTTGTTTGGCCTGTTGAGTACGCTAGTGCTCGTTGGTGGACAGGTGAACTACGCTGTTGCAGCAAGCTCAAGCCTAGACGTCAAAGAGCTAGATGCAGTAGCGCAAGGTGAACTATTAACCCAAGAAACTCAAACCTCGCTGAATCAGTGGCTGCCAGAGTTACTCAAGCAAATTAATCAGTTGCCAGAGGTGCAGGCGCAAATTGCTCGGCAGCAACAGGCTGAGCTGGTGATTGCCGCGGCGGATCGCGCCGTCTATAACCCTGAACTTGGACTCAATTATCAAAACGCCGACACAGATACCTACAGCCTAGGGCTGAGCCAAACCATAGATTGGGGCGATAAGCGTGGCGTAGCAACCCGCCTTGCCCAGCTCGAGGCGCAGATCCTGTTAGCGGATATACAGTTAGAACGCTGTCAGATGTTGGCCGAGCGTCTATTAGCGCTGGCCGAGCAGTCGCAAAGTCACAAGGCGCTTACTTTTGCCGAGCAGCAATTAAGATTTACTCAGGCACAGCTCAATATTGCCGAGCAGCGCTTTGCCGCGGGAGATTTGTCCGATGTTGAGTTGCAACTGCTTAAACTCGAACTGGCAAGCAATACCGCCGACTATGCGCTGGCCGAACAAGCGGCCTTAGTCGCCGAAGGTAAAGTGATTGAGTTACTTGGGGTTGATAAGCTCAAGTTTAGGGAGTTCATCTCTGACATTGGCCAATTTGTGTCGATGATTGCCCCGAAAGCGGAATTACCCGCATTGACCAGTGCCCATCAGCAGGTGTTATTGGCCAAGGCCAATGCCATGAAGGTTAAGGCTGATACAGCGGCGGATCCCACCATCAACCTTGGTCTCGAACGGGAAGGCTCTGACAACAAGTTTGGCGTCGGTGTGGCTATCCCCTTGCAGGTTCGTAATAACTACAGTGAGTTACAGTCGGTTGCAGATAAGGGCATCGCTATCGCAGAGCAGTCCTACTTAGCCCGTGAGCGAGTGCTTACTGCTAAACAGGCGCAATTTAACAATGCCTTACCCCGTTTACTGGCGCGTTACCAAGATTGGCGTGAGCGAGTCGCAGCCTCGGGGAGTAAAGCCGCTAAATCCTTAAGTGAACAGTGGCGCTCGGGCGATGTGAGCACCAGTGAGTATTTACAGAGTCGGCGACAACTTGCGGCCAGTTATTTGGTCGGTTTAAACCTCGAAACGGCGATTTATCAGAGCTGGTTAACCTGGATGGGGGACAGCGGTCAACTGCTGCCCTTTATCGATTCGTTAACAGCTACTTCTCCCACTAACGCCGTGCCAGCCAAGTCAATCGTGAGGTCACACTAATGAATTCAACTTTTCCTAAATCTGTTTTTCACTCTTTCGCCAATGTGTCTGCCGCAGGTTTCATATCGGTGTTTACGCCATCACGTTTAGCGTTGGCACTGATGCTCACCTCGTTAACCTTGATTACGCCAACGTCAGCATTTGCTGGTGACGGCCATGATCATGCTGGCGAAAAACAAGTTAACAACGCAGCGAAGAGTACTGCTGCCGAGCAAGCACCGGATGACCATGGTGAGCAAGCGTTAACCTTTACACCGGCGCAGTTGGATCTGGCGGGAATTCGTTTGTTACCCTTGAGCAGCGATAGCTTAAGTCTTGCCAATTTAAACCTCGATGTTCGAGCAACGGCTTCTTTAGTGGTTGACCGTGATAAAACCGCGACCTTAGCGCCACAGCTCGATGTTCGCGTACAAGCGCGCCATGTGGTACCAGGCCAAGAGGTGAAAAAGGGTGAGCCTTTACTTACCTTGGGTGGCGCAGCCGTTGCGCAGGCACAGGCGGACTACATTAATGCCGCTGCCGAGTGGAGCCGCGTGCGCCGCATGAGTGAAGGCGCTGTGAGCGTCAGTCGCAGAATGCAGGCTCAAGTCGATGCCGAACTGAAACGGGCGATTTTAGAGGCGATAAAAATGACCCCTGAGCAAATTCGTACCTTAGAGTCGAGCCCTGAAGCTATCGGTAGCTATCAACTGTTGGCGCCTATCGACGGCCGTGTGCAGCAAGATATCGCCATGCTAGGCCAAGTGTTTAGCGCAGGCACGCCATTAATGCAGTTGACCGATGAGTCGCACCTTTGGGTGGAAGCTCAGCTAACGCCTGCCCAGGCAGTCAATGTGAAGGTGGGTGCCCCAGCCTTGATCCAAGTGGGAGATAAAACCTTAGCAGGTAAGATTATCGGCCGCTCCCACGAGCTGGATAGCGTGACACGTACTGAGCAAGTGTTAGTCAGTATGCCTAATCCTGATCATGTGTTGCACGCAGGACAATTTGCCGAGCTTTACTTTGCCGATGCTTCTCAAAACACGGCAGCGGCGAGTAGCGGGTCAGGTATTTCATCGGGAATTGTATTACCCGATGCAGCGTTAACCCGAAGCAGTGATGGCGATTGGCAGATTTTTATTCAGGATGAGGATGGTTTTGAAGCCATTGAGGTCGAGCTGGTGCAGCGTCAGCGCGGCTTGAGTTTAGTGCGTGGCAGTGAGCTGGATAAAGCACGGCAGGCACAATTAAAGGTGGTAGTTGCAGGGGCATTTTTCTTGGCATCGGAGCAGGCGAAAGCTGGTTTTGATATTCATGCCCACTAATCGCGATGCCTATCACTGTGCCTATGATTCTCGCTTAAGGAATTCTTATGTTGCAAAAAGCAATCGAAGCCGCGATTAAAAATCGGCTATTAGTGGTGTTGGCGCTGCTGGCGGCGGTCGCTGCCAGTGTGGCCATGTTGCCCAAATTGAATCTCGATGCCTTTCCCGATGTCACCAACGTACAGGTGACCATCAATACCGAGGCTGAGGGCTTGGCCGCCGAAGAGGTAGAAAAACTCATCAGTTATCCGGTCGAATCGGCCATGTATGCTTTGCCAGCGGTGACTGAAGTGCGTTCGTTATCGCGCACTGGCTTGTCCATTGTGACGGTCGTCTTTGCTGAGGGCACCGATATTTACTTTGCCCGACAGCAAGTGTTTGAGCAGTTACAGGCGGCGCGGGAGATGATCCCAAGCGGGGTGGGTGTGCCAGAAATTGGCCCTAACACCTCTGGATTGGGGCAGATTTATCAATATATTTTGCGGGCAGATCCAAGTGCAGGCATCAATGCCGCCGAGCTGCGTAGTCTTAACGACTACCTCGTCAAACTTATCTTGATGCCCGTTGGCGGCGTGACCGATGTGTTATCTTTTGGCGGCGAAGTTCGCCAATATCAAGTGCAGGTCGACCCTAATAAGTTGCGTGCTTATGGCTTGTCGATGGCGCAGGTGAGTGAGGCGCTCGAAAGCAATAACCGTAATGCTGGTGGCTGGTTTATGGACCAAGGCCAAGAGCAATTAGTGGTGCGGGGTTATGGTATGTTGCCCGCCGGAGAGGCAGGGCTTGCCTCGATTGCTCAAATTCCACTCACTGAAGTACGTGGCACGCCTGTGCGAGTGGGGGATATTGCAAAGGTCGATTTTGGTAGTGAGATCCGTGTAGGCGCAGTGACTATGACGCGCCGTGATGAGGCGGGGCAGGCGCAAGCCTTGGGCGAAGTGGTCGCTGGCGTAGTGCTTAAGCGCATGGGCGCTAACACTAAGGCGACGATTGATGATATCGATGCGCGGATTAATCTGATTGAGCAGGCGCTGCCGAAGGGCGTGTCCTTTGAGGTGTTTTACGATCAAGCGGATTTAGTGGATAAGGCCGTTACCACAGTGCGCGATGCGCTGCTGATGGCTTTTGTGTTTATCGTGGTGATCTTAGCGCTGTTCCTTGTGAATATCCGCGCCACCCTGTTGGTGTTGCTGTCTATCCCTGTATCCATCGGTTTGGCGCTGATGGTGATGTCCTATTACGGACTGTCGGCCAACTTGATGTCCCTTGGTGGGTTAGCGGTGGCCATTGGTATGTTGGTCGATGGCTCAGTGGTGATGGTTGAGAATATTTTCAAACATTTAACCCAACCGGATCGCCGTCATTTAGCTGAGGCAAGGGCGCGTGCCGATGGTGAAACTGACCCGTACCATGGTGATGAGGATGGGGGTGTTAACGCTGATGATGACGAACATCAGGGGAATATGGCCGTGCGCATTATGCTGGCAGCGAAAGAAGTGTGCAGTCCTATCTTCTTCGCGACCGCCATCATCATTGTGGTGTTTGCGCCGCTATTTGCGCTGGAAGGAGTTGAGGGCAAGCTGTTCCAACCTATGGCCGTCAGCATTATTTTGGCGATGATTTCCGCCTTGCTGGTGGCATTAATTGCGGTGCCAGCCTTAGCGGTATATCTGTTTAAACGTGGAGTTGTGCTGAAAGAAAGTGTGATCTTAAGGCCGCTGGATAGTGCATATCGCAAACTGCTCAGTGCAACGCTAGCGCGTCCTAAAATGGTGGTACTCAGTGCGGCGCTGATGTTTGTCATGAGCATGACATTGCTGCCTAGACTCGGCACCGAGTTTGTGCCCGAGTTAGAGGAAGGCACGATTAACCTGAGGGTAACGTTAGCACCCACCGCCAGCCTTGGCACCTCTTTGGATGTCGCACCTAAGCTTGAGGCTTTGCTGCTGGAATTCCCCGAGGTGGAGTATGCCTTAAGCCGAATCGGTGCGCCCGAATTAGGCGGCGATCCTGAGCCTGTCAGCAATATTGAAGTCTATATCGGCCTAAAACCCATCGAAGAATGGCAATCGGCCAGTTCGCGTTTGGAGTTGCAACGGCTGATGGAGGAAAAGCTCAGTGTCTTCCCTGGGCTGCTACTCACCTTCTCACAACCGATTGCGACTCGGGTCGATGAGCTGCTTTCGGGGGTTAAGGCGCAGTTAGCGATTAAACTCTTTGGCCCCGATTTAGAAGTCTTATCTGAAAAAGGCCAAGTGCTGACCGATCTGGTGGCGAAAATCCCTGGTGCTGTGGATGTGTCCCTCGAACAGGTGAGTGGTGAGGCGCAGCTGGTAGTGCGGCCTGACCGTTCGCAGCTTGCCCGTTATGGCATCAGTGTTGATCAGGTGATGACACTCGTCAGCCAAGGTATTGGTGGCGCCAGCGCTGGCCAAGTCATCGACGGTAACGCCAGATACGACATTAATTTACGCCTTGCCGCCGAGTTTCGCAGCAGTCCAGATGTGATTAAGGATTTGCTCTTGAGTGGCACCAATGGCGCAATTGTGCGCTTAGGCGAAGTGGCCAGCGTTGCAGTGGAAATGGCGCCGCCGAATATTCGCCGTGACGATGTGCAGCGCCGCGTGGTAGTGCAAGCGAACGTGGCGGGGCGAGACATGGGCTCTGTGGTAAATGATATTTACGCGCTGGTGCCAAAGGCCGATCTACCTGCTGGATATACTGTGATTGTGGGTGGTCAGTATGAGAATCAGCAGCGGGCACAGCAAAAGCTGATGTTGGTAGTGCCAGTCTCAATCGCCTTGATTGCCTTGCTGTTGTACTTCTCCTTCGGCGCGGTTAAGCAGGTATTACTGATTATGGCGAACGTGCCGTTAGCACTCATCGGCGGTATTGTGGCGTTGTTTGTTAGTGGTACTTATCTGTCGGTGCCAAGCTCCATTGGCTTTATCACGCTGTTTGGGGTGGCGGTGCTCAACGGAGTGGTATTAGTGGATTCGATAAACCAACGCAGGCAGAGCGGCGAGTCGCTCTATGAATCGGTTTATGAAGGCACTGTGGGCCGCTTACGACCAGTATTGATGACGGCATTAACCTCTGCCTTAGGGTTAATTCCGATCTTAGTGTCATCGGGTGTGGGCAGTGAAATCCAAAAGCCGCTAGCGGTGGTGATCATTGGCGGTTTGTTTAGCTCAACGGCGTTGACCTTATTGGTATTACCGACCTTATACCGCTGGTTATATCGACACGATAAATTGCTTGACTAGTTGGGGCTGAGTCTTGGCATGATTTTGTGGTAAGTCTCAATGTTAAAGTTTAAAAATCAGCGAGCTATAGTGTGTGATATAGGCTAGGCTTAGCGCTGGTATTAAGGATAAGTATCTCTGGAGAGAGTATGATCGCAGTCATTTTTGAAGTCGTTCCCACGAAAGAAGGAAAGGAAGAGTATCTGCATGTGGCCGCTGAAATGCGCCAGTATTTAGAAGGCCGCAAGGGATTAATTTCGATTGAACGTTTTCAGAGCTTAACCGACGATGGTAAGGTGCTGAGCTTATCGTTTTGGGATGATATGGCCTCTATTACCCAATGGCGTAATCAAATGGCCCACAGCATTGCCGAGCAGACTGGCATAGTTCCTTGTTTGTTTAACGCTTATCGCATCCGTGTCGCCGAAGTGGTGCAAGATTATAGCGAAACCGTGCACGAAGCCGCAGAGTAATCGATACCTGACAGGTTAAAAACAAAACCCATCGAAATCGATGGGTTTTTTATGTTCAATACTCTGCCTAAGTGACTTTTGAGGCTTATTTTTCCTGTTGAGCTTTAAGCAGATCGCGGATCTCAGACAGTAGTTCTTGATCTTTGGTTGGTGCGGGCGGAGCAGAAGGCGCTTCTTCTTGTTTACGTTTTAAGCTGTTAATGGCTTTTAAGCCCATAAAAATCGCGAAGGCGATAATGGTAAAGTCGATAACGGTTTGGATGAATTTACCGTAAGCGATGACGACCGCAGGTGCATCACCTTGGGCAGCGAGGAGCACAACGCTCAGATCACTAAAATTCACCCCCCCTAAAATGATCCCAATCGGCGGCATAATGATGTCGGCCACAAAGGATGAGACTATCTTGCCAAAAGCGGCACCGATGATAATACCCACCGCCATATCGATTACATTGCCACGGGACGCAAAAGCCTTGAACTCTTTAAGTAAGCTCATTAGGTTTCCTCCGAAAATATGATTAAATGTTAAATTTTATTGTATTAACTGTATCAGGAAAACCTTAGGGTCTTTTGCTGCCTGTTACCTTGCCAAGCTTATAGGGGCTTAAGGATTAAGGCAATTCTGAGATTAAGGATTTATTCTGTACTGGCAGATTTCACACTCTCAAGGTTACAGTTGTTAATTTTGGTGTGAATGGGTCTATTTTTGCTGACCGATAAATTCTGGCACTTCTAATACTTGTGATCCCCAGCGTTTAAACAAAGAGGCGTAGATAAACTCGATAAAAACGCGGTATTTGCGCGGCAGATAGGCTCGCTTGGGATAGCTGAGTACCACCTTGGTTTGCACCATAGGATAATCGTCAAGGAGTCGCACTAAATAGCCTTTCTCTATCGCCTCTTGGGCAATAATCGACGGCACGGCCGTAATGCCAAGCCCTGCAATGGCAGCTTCGCGGGCAATGGTGACATTATTCACTGTTAATTGCGTGACGGGCTCAATGACTACCCAAGTTTTACCATCAAATAGCTTCCATGCCCCTTCAATATGGGCCGACTGTAAACGAATCGCTTTATGTTTAGCCAAATCCTGTGGCACTTTGGGCGTGCCATGTTCGGCCAAATATTTAGGGCTGGCCATTAAGGATTTATAGGCGTTAACTAAGGAATAACTTTGTAGGCGGGTATCACTCGAGTCAGCGATTTGGAATAGCAGATCCACACCTTCTTCTATCACATCCACTTTACGGTTAGTGAGCTCGGCTTCTATGGTGATATCGGGATAAAGGGTTAAAAACTGGGCGAAGATCGGCCCAAGAAACAGTTGACCTAATTCAATAGGGCATACGATTCTTAGGTTACCTTTGATTAATTGCTGGTGGGCACTGAGCTGATTTTCGGCGCTTTGAAGATCACTTAAGATCTTATTGATTCGATTGTAATAACTCGAACCCGCTTCTGTGAGTTTGAGTGCGCGAGTCGTTCGGAATAATAGCTGAGTACCCGTATCGGCTTCTAGTTCGGCAATTTTGCGACTGACTGTTGCCTTAGTGAGTCCGAGGGCTTTAGCTGCCCCAGTAAAACTACCTTGCTCTACCACTTGAGCAAATATTTGCACCCGATTGAGATCCATGATTGTTACACCTGTGAAACAGTGGGTTGATTTTTAACTACCTAATAAACTTGATGAGACAGTAGTACACTAGTACTCACTAATCAAGGAGTCATTCATGTCCAAAAGTAAGCTTATTATCGCCGTTCCACTTTTACTCGCCGCCGCTGCGGGTGGCGGCTATTACTGGTGGACGCAAGTACGTTTTATCGAAACCACTGATAATGCTTATGTTGAGGCCGATATCTCCCATGTGAGCGTAAAAGTACCAGGTTATGTGGTGTTATCCGATGTGACCGATAACCAGCATGTGCGTAAGGGCGAGTTATTGGCGCAACTTGAAGATAACCAGTTTAGCGCCAAAGTCAGCCAAGCTGAGGCTGCACTTGCCAGTGCCAAAGCCGATCTACAAACCTTAGCCGCTAAGGTGGATCTGCAACATGCGCTGATCAGCCAAGCGAGTGCGGGTGTGGTGGCGGCGCAGGCTGATAAAATTCGTGCCGAGCAACAATTAAGCCGAGCGAAAAAGTTAAAAGTCAGCAATTACAGCTCACAGGACGATGTCGACCAATTACAGGCGGGTTTTGATTCTGCTGCTGCGCGCGTCGATGAAGCCAAGGCGCTGTTAGTGGCTAAAGAACGTGAGCTTGCTGTGTTTAATGCTCAGCTTAATCAAGCCAGCTCTGTGGTTGAGCAGTCGAATGCGGCATTGGAGCTAGCTAACATTCAGCTCAATGATACCCGTGTGACCGCGCCCTTCTCTGGGGTGATTGGTAAACGCGGCGCTATGGTGGGGCAGTATGTGCAGCCCGGCCAAGCACTCTTTAGTTTGGTTCCGGACGGGGCTGTGTGGATCTCGGCGAACTTTAAAGAAACCCAAATCCAGCATATGCAACCCGGGCAGTCGGTGCAGGTCAGTCTCGATGCGTTTCCCGACAAAACCTTTACAGGTGTTATCGATAGTCTGTCGCCGGCGTCCGGAGCCAAATTTAGTCTGCTGCCCGCCGAAAATGCCACGGGTAACTTCACCAAAATCGTGCAGCGTATTCCGGTGCGGATCCGTTTAGAGCTCTCAGAAGCAGAGGCGCGAGTGGTCCCCGGGTTAAGTGCGGTGGTGAAGGTCGATACTGCGTCGCATCCGACGACAGCCATCGCTGCAAACGTCGGTCGCTAAGTAGGTCGTTAACATGAGCACAATTGCTGCTGCACCTGAGGCTATCGCCGCGGGGGCTACGCCGAGCGAATATGAGCGTGGTAGTCGCCGTTCGTGGATTGCCGTTTTTGGTGGTTTGATTGGCGCCTTTATGGCGATCCTCGATATTCAAATCACCAATGCCTCGATGAAGGAAATCCAAGGCAGCCTTGGGGCAACGCTTGAGGAAGGCAGCTGGATTTCAACGGCTTATCTGGTTGCCGAGATGATTGCGATTCCGCTCTCGGGCTGGTTAAGCACAGGGCTCTCGGTCAGGCGTTATCTGCTGTGGACCACCGCAGCCTTTATCTTTGCTTCTATCCTGTGTTCGATTTCGTGGAACCTCGAGGCCATGATCGCCTTTCGGGCGTTGCAGGGCTTCTTTGGTGGCGCGTTGATCCCGCTGGCTTTTCGGCTGATCTTAGAATTTTTACCCGAAAATAAACGTGCCGTGGGGATGGCGTTATTCGGGGTGACTGCGACATTTGCGCCCTCGATTGGCCCAACCTTAGGTGGTTGGTTAACTGAGCATTTTAGTTGGCATTACCTGTTTTATATCAACGTGCCGCCCGGATTGCTGGTAATGGCGATGTTGGCCTATGGTCTCGAAAAACGCCCTGTGGTATGGGACAAGCTGAAAAATGCCGATTTAGCGGGCATTGTCACCATGGCGCTGGGCATGGGTTGCCTCGAGGTGGTGCTTGAGGAGGGAAACCGTAAGGATTGGTTTGGCTCGGATTTGATCCGCAATCTCGCCATCATTGCCGCAGTGAATTTAGTGCTGTTTGTGTGGATCCAACTCAACCGTAAAGATCCTTTAGTGAATTTACGCTTACTCGGTAAACGTGATTTTGTGCTTTCAACCGTGGCGTATTTTTTACTGGGGATGGCGCTCTTTGGCGCGATCTATTTGATCCCACTTTATTTGTCTCAAGTGCATGATTACACACCACTGGAAATTGGTGAGGTGATTATGTGGATGGGATTCCCGCAGTTGTTAGTTTTGCCCTTAGTGCCACGTTTAATGCAACGATTCGACGGACGTTACTTAGCCGCCTTCGGCTTTTTTATGTTTGCCCTAAGTTATTACATGAATAGCCAAATGACCGCCGATTACGCTGGGCAGCAGATGATCGCCTCCCAAGTGGTGCGCGCCTTAGGCCAGCCGTTTATTTTAGTGCCTATCGGAATGCTCGCGACCGCGCATTTAAAACCCCATGAAAACCCATCGGCTTCGACCGTACTGAACGTGATGCGTAACTTAGGTGGGGCTTTTGGTATCGCCTTGGTGGCGACTTTAACCGATAACTTGGCTCGCAGCCATTTGGCCCATGTGAAGGAATCTTTGCCAGCGGTTAGCACACAGGCGCAGGACTATTTGAATCAGAGTGCCAGTATGTTGCAACAGGCAGGCTCGGATCCCTACACCGCCTCTATGCAGGCCAAGGCATTGTTAGGGCAAACCATGAGTCAGCAGGCCTATATTCAAGCCTATAACGATGTGTTTTTGATTATGGGGGCCCTGTTGTTAATTGCCGTGGTGGCTGTGCTGCTTATCCGTAAACCACAAGGCCCAGTCGCCCACGATGCGGTGATCGAATAACACTGAGTCAGTTTTCGCAATGCGTAACCCTTGCGCCTTAATTCCCCCCAGAATTAAGGCGCTTTTTTATGCGCAGAGCTGTGATAGACTCGAGCTCTTTTCCTGTCGTACGCAGAGCCTTTTTATGTCTATACAAGATTCAGTTGAGTGGCACATTCTTAAATTTAATCAATTAACTGCCAACACCTTATATGAAATCCTTAAACTGCGAGTCGATGTGTTTGTGGTCGAGCAGGCCTGTGCTTATCCAGAGCTTGATGATAAAGATAGACACCCTGAAACCCAGCATTTAATCGGCCTATCACCTGCGGGCGAGTTACTCACCTATGCCCGTATTTTGCCTCCGGGGCTGAGTTATCCCGAGGCCAGCATTGGCCGAGTGGTGGTGTCACCTGCTGGACGAGGTAAAGGATTGGCAATGCCGTTGATGCAGCGGGCGATCGAATCTGCACTCAGTACTTGGCCCAAGGCGGGGATCCAAATTGGTGCTCAGGATTATCTGAAAAACTTCTACCAAAAACTCGGGTTTAACATCTGTTCTGAAATGTATTTGGAAGATGGCATTCCTCATATCGACATGCGCTACCAGCCTAAGTAATCTAGTTTTAACTAGCTGAATTTACTCTTATTAAGGAAATCAAATGACTACTGTTGCGGACTATAAAATCAATCAACAACAACTCGTTTGCGTCGCGAGCTTTTTAGCTAAGGAAGGCAAAACCGAGGCCTTGATTGCGGCGCTCGCCTCGCTGATCCCCGATACACGCCGTGAAGCCGGTTGTATTCGGTATGAGCTCAACGTCAGCCGTGATGAACCGCGCCGCGTGACCTTTGTGGAGAAGTTTGTTGATATTACTGCCTTCGATGAGCACTGCACTAAAGAGGCTATTCAACATTATTTCCACCAAGTGATGCCTGAGTTGGTTGAGTCGTTCCAAGTCGAAACCTATCATCAGGTCATCGTCTAAGTGTTTTACCGTGTTATCGCTTAATAAACCTTATGTCGTCAGTAGAATGTATTAATTTACATTGTCTTTGCAGTTTATAGCATTGTATCAGGAGATTTTATTGGTTAGCTTACTGTCTTCGCTATTCAATGCCGCAACAAAATGTTAAAAACCAATTAACTCACGGATGTATACAATGCTAAAAACATGGACACTGAGCCTTATTCCCCTCGTATTTCTCGGTTTGAGCGGTTGTGCATCGACAAATGCTGATACTAACTCTAACTCGAAAGTTACAAATACTGCTGAAAAGAAAGTTGCCAAGGAGTGTGACAAAGTTGCATCTATTGGCTCCAATATTGGACGTTGCAAAAAATAACATCCTGAAGCTTTGGGTTATAAGCATTCTCAATTCAGCTAAATCTGCAATCAATTAGATCAAATTTGTGCGACTGTCTGGTTTGCGATCAGCAGCTACTGATTGACTCCTAAAACACCTGATGAACCCCATCGGGTGTTTTTATTTAAAAGTGTAATTCGGCGGTTAATCGCTCAAAGGAAATGGCAAAACCTGACACATTAACCAGCTTTATTTATTAAAAATCAATTGTTTAATTTTTTGTATGGTTGATGTTTAAGAGTATGGTGCAGAGAATTGAGCTTAACTTATTAGATAATACTGATATTGAGTTGATTCAATCAGTCGTCAAGAGTTGTAATGGAAGAATTTGGCATTACAGTAAGTAGGCTTATCAAACTGTAATGCCAAAATTTATCGCGGGCAGTACTAAGCGTTATTTTGCCGCTTGATATACCTTAATTCGATTTCTTTCAAACGACGATTAAAGTCTTCTAAATGTGCCAACATGGCGGCTTCGGCTTTGGCTTCATCTTTTTCGATAACGGCTTGAACGATAACATCGTGTAAGCCTAAGGGATGGATTTCATCCGTTGGTGGCTCAAACTTTATTGTTTGATTTTTAAGTAAAATCAATAGTGATTTTACAATTGCCTCTAAGAAACGGTTGCCTGACATTTCTGCTAATAAATAATGCACTTCAGAGCGTAAAGCGACAGTCTCGGGATATGCGTACGAGTCATTTTCATGTCGCAATGCTTCATGCAGCGCAATTGCTTGTGCTGGTGTGCAATTTTTAGCTGCCATTCTGGTGACTTGAGGTTCAATCAAAATGCGCGCTTGGCATAATTCGGGGAGTGATAACTTTCCCATCATAAACATGTCATGGCAGGCATCACTTAAACGCTCAAATGTCAGATGTTTAACAAATGCACCACCCGTTGCACCTTGGCGAATTTCTACCAAGCCGCTCGCTTCAAGGCTCTTAATGGCTTCCCTGACAACGGTTCGACTCACTTGGAATAATTCTATGAGTTCGCGTTCGGATGGTAGTTTATCACCAGCTTTATAATCGCCACCTAAAATAGCATTTTTTAGCTGTTGTCCAACTTCACTAGATGCTTTTATCTGCTTAATTGGCTTGAAGTTATGCACTAGTTTGCCCTCAATATGCTTAGTTCCGCCATCTTAACATAAAAGTACTTTTGAGGCAGAAAATGTACTCTCGCATTTCCTATATTAGTGATTAAAAAACATTCATTTTTGTTGATCGAAGTAACATCTCTATAAATTTCGCAACTAGTTTCTCATATTTGTTCAGTCTTCATTGTTAAGTAAGGTTATACGTCATACATTTCTCCAAAGTGGTTTGGAGTCTGTTTCTTAACCAGTATAGGCATGGCAAACATGTCAACTAATAACAGGAAGATGATGATGAAAATGAAAAGCCTATCTTTTTTTGTGCTGTCTGCTCTTTCTGTATCTGCGTTCGCAGATACAACGATTGATAAAATGTTTAGCGATGGAACTGTTAAAGGAGAATTGCGGTTATTTGATTTTACGCGTGATTATGATGGCGCAACGAATAAAAAACATGATACGTCATTAGGTGGGCTGTTTTATTATAATACTGCTAAAGTTAACGGAATTAGTTTTGGTACTAGCTTTGCCTCTGCTAATCCTATTTGGACTAATGATTCTGATAGTGTTTATGGTTTGGTTGCTCGAGATGAAAATGGCGACCATGATAGTGTCAATCGATTACAAGAATATTTTATTCAAGGTGATTGGTGGAATACTAAATTTAAACTTGGAGCTCAAGAATTAAGAACTCCGATGATGAATCCTCACGATATTAGAGCCATTCCAAGAACCTTTCGTGGTTTTTCTGTTGAAAATAATAGCGTAAATAATCTCACTCTTTCCGCATTGTATATTACGGATTCAATGGGATGGTCTGATAACAGCTTCATATCGGTTAAAGAAGCTGTACAAAGTGAGCTAGCCAGAGCGGGTGTGATTACTGAGGTGGCAGATAACCCTGTTTATGCTCTGGGTGCTAAATATCAGTTACCTTTCGAAGCGGTCAAAACCGAGGTTAATCTTTGGCATTACCGCATGGAAGATGTTTTTAATCAAACCTATGCAAAAGTAAAATTTTCCACTGACATCAGTGCAGTTAATTTTTATCTCACTCCATCTTACTTAACTCAGAAAGCAACGGGTGATGAAACTGGCGGCCCACTAGACACATATCAATATGGTTTCCATCTCGGTGCCAAGTTTGCTGGTGCTGATATCACTTATCTATATGCTAAAACTGGTGATGACACTGTGCTCACTCCATGGGGAGATGAAAAAGTGGTTATTCAACAGGTATATCAATCTGCGCGTGCTGATGAAGAAGTCAATGCATTAAAACTAGCCTATGATTTTGAGAAACTGGGCCTTAATGGATTAGAGGCCTATGCATATTATGGTCAATATGATGTGCCAGAAAATGCTGGTAGTGATTTTAGCGAAATGAACTATTCAATTAGTTATAAATTCTCTGGAGCACTTTCCGGTTTAGGGTTAAAAGCTCGTTATGCCACTATTGATTTTGATCAAGGTGAGAATTTCAATGATGTTCGGTTCTATATTAACTATAAATTTACTTTAGGTCATTAGTACTGAAAACTGCTCCCCTGCAACTTTTTAAGGGTATACCATTGTTTTGGGTATACCTATTTTTTCTTGTGAAATGAATTTTAAATTACTTTTTAATTAGATAATTAAAATTAGAGTATTTATCTATTAAATGGTGAGTTTGAAAATAGTCTGAAGTTGCTTATTAAATAAGGTTAGTTTTTCCATAAATTAAATATTTTGTGAAGTACTGCAAAGATGTTGCTAATACCTCTTTTTATGTATTGTCATATGTCATACATTTAATTGTCGATTGATTGGGTGTTCTTAAGTCAACGCAGCGGCTTTTAGCTTCTAAATACACGTAAAAAATCTGGGCACGAATAGACCCAGCACCATTGTGAGTGCAATACCACTCGCAATGAGGGCAAAGGAGTATCAAATGAGTAATAAATCGAAAGAAATTGATCAATACACAGCGAGTGTGCTTCAAAACGGGATCTCTCGAAGAAGTTTTCTGACTCGAGCGGCAATGGGCAGTGGTGGTTTAGCTTTTGCCTCTTTAGGAATGGGGTCTGCCAGTGCTGCACCACTGCAAGTGGGTGCTGAATGTGCCGAGATTGGCGGTGCTGCCTTAAGTTTTTTACCTAAACCTAAACCGATCGCAGATAAAGATATCGCAACGACTCAAACCTTTGACGTTGTTGTTGTTGGTGCCGGAGCTTCTGGTGTTCCAGCTGCATTATCTGCCAGAGAAAATGGCGCCACAGTTGCCTGTTTACAAAAACAAGCCATTCCTGTTTCACAGGGAAACACTGGTGCTGGTATCGATCTTAAAAACAGTGATAAAGCGGCTATTGAGGCGTTAGTAAGCCGTTTGATGGCTGATAATGCTCACCGCTCGCATCCTGGTTTATTAAGACAATGGGCTTACAACTCCGGTGAAGCAGTCACTTGGGTGATTGATCGAATGAAACAAAGTGGTGGCCAAGTGGTCGATCAGGGTACCAAGGTACAACATGGTATTCGTGGTATTGCGGACCAATCTGATCGTTTAAATTTTGTGACCTCATTTTGTGGCCCTAAACCCTACACAACCGGTGATGGTATTCGTGCACTGGCAAAAACAGCGGAAAAGGCAGGTGTAAAATTCTTCTTTAACACTCCTGCACAACAACTGATCCAAGACGAATCAGGCAAAGTGATCGGTGTTATTGCTCAAACTCGTGATGGTAAGTACCACAAATACATGGCGAAGAAAGGGGTCATTCTGTCTTCTGGTGATTACCAAAATAACAAGGCAATGTGTGATTTCTTTATTCCAGATTTGAAAAACTTTGAACGCAAACAAATGGACCGTACGGGTGATGGCTTTGCCATGGCGTATTGGGCCGGTGGGGTTATTGAACCTGTTGGTCATACCAAAATGTTGCATGACTTCGACGCGGGTCCTGCTTCAATGTGCGATATGCCTTTCTTAGCCGTTAACCGTAAAGGCGAACGCTTCGTTAATGAAACAGTTGAAATGTCATTAATGAATAACTACCTGAAAGATGAGTATAACGCGGGACATTACTCCCAGGTATTTGATTCGGATTACATGACACAAGCGAAGGATTGGCCTGGTCATCTTTATTCTCCAGAGGAGCTTAAGGTTTATATGCCTGAAGTGCCCGGCGAGAAAAAAGGTGTATTCCCTTCTTTGACCAATACCTACGCCGCCAACACCTTAGAAGAATTAGCTGTGAAGCTGAAATGTGATCCCAAAACCTTTGTCGCAAGCGTGAATCGTTACAACGAATTGTGCAAAAAAGGTAAAGACGAAGATTTTGGTAAACCAGCCAGCAAAATGGTTCCAGTGCTTAAACCGCCGTTTTACGGCATTCATCGTCGTATGAGAATTTCAACCTTATGTTCAGGAATTCTGGTGAACGAAAATCATCAAGTACTGGATGCGGATGGTAAAGAAATTCCTGGCCTGTTTATTGTCGGCAACTTGGGTGCGGGCTTCTATGGTGGTGTTGATTACCCATTAACAGTATTCGGTCTGTCTCTGGGACGTTGCTACACCTTTGGCTACTTAGCGGGCAAATACGTCGCGAAACTTTAAACGCCAAATTATCAATAGCGGCTGCTTTTAGTTGGCATCCAGTGACATGAATGATGGAATTTAAAAATGAAAAATCTCACAATTATTTTGGCTCTTGTCTTGGGCATTTTCGCAGCAAGTGCGATAGCAAAAGACAATGTTTTACTCGATCAAACCCATGCTGCAAAAGGGATTAAATGTAACAGTTGCCATGGAACAGGAGAGCGTCAAGCTGTGCCTATGCTTAAGTGTGTGCAATGCCATAACACTGAAAAGCTAGCGTTAAAAACCGAAAACCTGAAACCGACTAACCCCCATAACAACCGTCACTTTGCTACCGAGACGGATTGTGCTAAATGTCACCACGTACACCAAAAGTCAGAAAATTTATGTGTAAGTTGTCACCCAAGGTTTGATTTGGTTACTCCCTAGAACCTTATCAGCATTAACTTGATATAAAGTATTGCAAATCGAAAATGCCAGTTAATGCTAACTGGCATTTCTTTTGGTAGGGTTTCACGACTTTATGCCTGAGTAACCATTTTTTAATAGCCTTTCCATTGGGTTATTTTCGTACCTACATCATCATCTTCAACGGTTAAGGTATTTATTTTTACGTTTGTTTTATTAAGCCAGTGAGTGGTTTCTACAAAAACAACTATACATATATGTTTTTTCATATATATTAAATTCCATATGTAAATTTATCTACCTTTGGACTAAACCATGCAACCTGTCGCATTTTTTAAGGCACTTGCCGATGAAACTCGGTTGAAATGTCTGCTGCTGATCCAGCGGGAAGGGGAATTATGCGTGTGTGAACTGATGGCTGCGCTGTCTGAAAGTCAGCCCAAGGTTTCGCGCCACTTGGCTCAGTTAAAAAAAGCCCGGCTGTTAGTCGATCGACGTCAAGGACAATGGGTGTTTTATCGGATTAATACTGAGATCGCGCCTTGGTGCCAGCAGGTACTTGCCCAAACCTGTGATGATAACGACATCTTTTTGCAGGAGAACCTGCGTAATCTCTGTCAAATGGGTGGGCGGCCTGAGCGAGCAAAAGCGTGTTGTTAATATAACTTTTGAAACGTACTGGATTGGAGTTTGTCATGGCGGCTATAGAACAATATGTGGAGCTAACCCCCGATTTTAACGTGCTTTTTTTGTGCACACATAATGCTTGTCGGAGCATTTTAGCGGAGGCTATTGCTCGGCAACTGGCATTGGGGTTGCCACTGACTTTTATGAGTGCTGGCAGCGCTCCGTCGGGCAAGGTCCATCCTATGACCCTGAAACATCTTCAGCAACATGGGTATTCAACCGCAGGACTTCACAGTAAAAGTTGGGAGGCGTTAGCTGACTTCTCGCCGGATCTGGTTATCACCGTTTGTGATAGTGCAGCGGGCGAAACTTGCCCTTTATGGCTAGGAAATACCCCAAAATTGCACTGGGGATTACCCGATCCAAGCCAGCTGAATGTTGAAGATCAAGATGTCTTATTTTTTAAAATAATCAGATTGTTAGAGGGACGGATAGGTGGTTTGCTGCGTGTTGATTTAAAGGCCGAGCCTAGGGTTTTATCGGCAGCATTACAGCAAATTGTACTTGCCCACCCGTTAGTCGATTAAGAGGTTTATATGGGAATTTTTGAGCGTTATTTAAGTGTTTGGGTCGGGCTGAGCATTATTGCTGGGGTTGTGTTGGGGAATGTTGTCCCCGGTGTATTTGCTGCTGTAGCCGCGCTTGAATATGCCCATGTTAATTTAGTCATCGCCCTGTTTATCTGGGTAATGATTTATCCCATGATGGTGCAGATTGATTTTTCTGCGGTAAAAGATGTTGGCAAAGCGCCGAAGGGATTGATGTTAACGCTTTTCATCAACTGGCTCGTTAAACCTTTTACTATGGCATTGTTAGGCTGGTTATTTTTCAAGTTGCTATTTGCCGACTGGGTTGATCCACAAACCGCCAGTGAATATATCGCGGGAATGATATTACTCGGTGTGGCGCCTTGTACTGCAATGGTGTTTGTGTGGAGTCAACTGACTAAAGGTGACCCGAACTATACGTTAGTGCAAGTCTCTGTTAACGATATCATTATGGTGTTTTTATTTGCGCCACTCTCGGCATTATTACTCGGTGTGAGCGATATTCAAGTGCCATGGGAAACCCTGTTACTTTCGGTTGTCCTCTATGTGTTATTGCCTTTGATTGCAGGTGTCGCGACTCGAAAACGCCTTGAGACTCGCCATGATACGAGTGCTGTGCCGCAGTTACTGGCTAAACTCAAACCTTGGTCTGTGATTGGGCTACTCGCGACGGTTGTGCTGTTATTTGGTTTTCAAGCGAAGACCATTGTGAGTCAACCACAGAATATTTTACTCATAGCTATCCCTTTGATTATTCAAAGCTATGGCATTTTTATCTTGGCCTATTGGCTAGCCTTAAAACTAAAACTTACCCATGCGATTGCGGCGCCAGCGAGCATGATTGGCTCTTCTAACTTTTTTGAACTGGCGGTCGCTGTGGCTATTTCATTATTTGGTCTGCACTCGGGAGCGGCTCTCGCGACTGTGGTTGGGGTATTAGTTGAGGTGCCTGTGATGTTGTCGCTGGTGTATTTTGCGAATCGCACTCGGCACTGTTTTCAATCTTAATAAATCGCAGGGTGTAGGTCTGCATTGTTTTAAGGAGCGATATGTTCCAAATATTTACTGATTTTGCGACTTGGCTAGTGTTTGGCGTGTTTGGCCTCGATGCGGGGCCGGCCTTGGGCGACGCAGTGCATTTTTTTGTTGAAGATGTCAGTAAAATTTTCGTATTGCTGGTGGTGATGATTTATGTGATCGCCCTGCTGCGGGCGTCCTTAGATGTTGAGCGAGTCCGCAATTATTTAGCGAGCAAGAATAAGGGCGTGGGTTATTTGCTGGGGTCGATTTTTGGCGCCATCACGCCTTTTTGTTCTTGCTCGAGTATCCCCGTCTTTTTAGGTTTTACCTCGGCGGGTATTCCCCTTGGGATCACTATGGCCTTTTTGATCACTTCACCTTTGATCAATGAAGTCGCTGTCCTATTACTCATGAGTTTACTCGGTTGGAAATTTACCTTGCTCTATGTGGCTGTGGGGATGGCAGTGGGTATGCTCGGCGGATTATTGCTAGATGCGATGAAGGCTGAGCGTTGGTTGCAATCCTTCGCCGCCGAAGCCCTCGTTCGTGGGCGTCAGATGACAGCATCAAATGCTGTTTCAACGACTCAGCGAGCCCTCTCTTTTTCTGAACGTCACCAATTTGCCAAAGCTGAGGCGATTGATATTTTTGGCCGCGTCTGGAAGTGGGTCATTATCGGCGTAGGTCTTGGCGCTGCCCTGCACGGTTTTGTACCTGAGGGGTGGGTTGAAACCCACTTAGGCCAAGGTCAATGGTGGTCAGTGCCCGCGGCTGTATTAATCGGCATTCCCCTTTATTCGAATGCGACAGGCATTATTCCTGTCATGGAAAGCTTGCTAGCAAACGGTCTGCCAATTGGCACTACGCTAGCATTTTGTATGAGCACTGTGGCAGCCAGTTTCCCCGAATTTATTTTACTCAAACAAGTTATGCAGTGGCGCCTGTTGGCGCTGCTGTTGATTGTGCTATTAACGGCATTTACGTTAGTAGGTTGGATGTTTAATTTTGCAGCACCGTATCTTTAAGGAAATAACATGAAACAAGTCAAAGTATTAGGTAGTGGTTGCGCTAAATGTAGTAAAACCGCTGAAATGATTGCGGATATATCTGAAGAAATGGGCATAGATGTGATTGTGAAAAAGGATGCCGATCCGCAAACCCTATTGAAATTTAACGTAATGAAAACCCCAGCGGTTGTGATCGATGGTGAGTTAATCCACAGCGGCTCAGTACCGACCCGAGATGAAATTGAAGGATGGCTAAGGGAGTAAATTAGAACCCATTTTAGCCAATCAAGGCTTGCTTTGGCCTAGCAATAATCGTTGTTAACAAGATGCGCCATTGTCATCTATTAGGGGTGGCAATGGCGATGTAATCGCTTAAGTAAAAAGTCCGTCATACTCATAACATATTAAAAATTAAAAATATAAAATTTTAAATCAACATATTGGAATATCAGCATGGCAATCAAAATCGGCATTAATGGCTTCGGCCGTATGGGGCGTTTAGCCCTGCGCGCGGCATGGGACTGGGATGAGGTGGAGTTTGTGCAGATTAACGATCCCGCGGGGGATGCGGCTACCTTGGCCCACTTGCTTGAGTTCGATTCTGTCCATGGTCGCTGGTGTTATCCCGTGACGGCGAGTAATGATCAGATCCACATTCAAGATAAAAGCATTCGCACCACACGTAATAAAACGATTGCCGAGACCGATTGGTCTGGATGCGATGTAGTGATTGAAGCCTCTGGGGTGATGAAAACCAAAGCCTTATTACAAGCCTATTTAGATCAAGGTGTTAAACGGGTTGTAGTAACTGCACCAGTCAAAGAGGAAGGAGTGTTAAATGTGGTGATGGGTGTGAATCACCAGTTGTACGATCCGGCTATTCATCCGATTGTGACCGCGGCTTCCTGTACCACCAATTGCCTTGCGCCTGTGGTGAAAGTGATCCACGAGCAGATCGGCATCAAACACGGTTCTATGACTACGATCCACGATATTACTAACACTCAAACTATTCTCGATGCGCCACATAAAGATTTACGCCGCGCCCGCGCCTGTGGCTTGAGTTTAATCCCCACCACTACTGGCAGCGCGACGGCGATTACCCATATTTTCCCCGAGCTTAAGGGCAAGCTAAATGGCCACGCCGTGCGGGTGCCGCTCGCCAATGCCTCTCTAACCGATTGTGTATTTGAGCTTGAACGCAGCGTGACCGAAGAAGAAGTGAATGCGCTGCTACAAACCGCCGCTGAGGGCGAGCTTAAGGGGATTTTAGGCTATGAAGAGCGGCCGCTGGTGTCGGTGGATTACAAAACCGATCCGCGTTCGAGCATTGTCGATGCGCTCTCGACCATGGTGGTGAATGGTACTCAGCTAAAACTCTACGTGTGGTACGACAATGAATGGGGATATGCCAACCGTACGGCAGAGCTCGCCCGTTTAGTCGGTCAGCTTGATGTGCCACTTTAGGAGAGCATAGTGCCTGCTGCCAAGCTATTTGAACAACTGATGCAATTGCCCGCCGCCGTGCGGCAATATTTGCTGATCACCTTCAATTATTGGAGTTTTACCTTAACCGACGGCGCGCTGCGGATGTTGGTGGTGCTGCATTTTCACGATCTCGGTTATACGCCATTCGCGATTGCAATGTTGTTCTTGTTCTATGAGATTTTTGGCGTCGTAACCAATCTGGTGGGCGGCTATCTCGGTGCGCGTTTAGGGTTAAATCGCACCATGAATCTCGGTCTTGGCATGCAGGTGTTGGCATTAGGAATGTTATTGGTACCTGCCGCCAGTTTACCGCTGTGGCTCGCGGGCGTGCCCTGGGTGATGGCGGCGCAGGCGCTTTCTGGAGTTGCTAAAGATCTCAATAAGATGAGTGCTAAAAGCGCGATCAAACTGCTAGTACCAAAAGGCGAGCAGGGCAAGCTTTATAAGTGGGTTGCCTTGTTAACGGGTTCTAAAAATGCCCTCAAGGGCGCGGGATTTTTCCTCGGTGGTGTTTTGCTTGCCTTACTTGGATTTGAGCTGGCGATCGCCACTATGGCGAGCATGCTCGGACTCGTATGGCTACTTAGCTTAGTGATGCTGAAGAAGGATTTAGGTAAAGCCAAGAATAAGCCTAAATTTACGGAGATTTTCTCTAAGAGTCGCAGTGTGAACATTCTCTCGGCGGCTCGATTATTCCTGTTTGCCGCCAGGGATGTGTGGTTTGTGGTGGCGCTGCCTGTGTATCTAGCGAGTAAATTTGGCTGGGATCATTGGGCGGTGGGCGGCTTTTTAGCTGTGTGGGTTATCGGCTACGGTATAGTACAAACCTTGGCGCCTAAGATCACTGGGAATCACCAACACCAAAGCTTAGCAGTCGGTGCTGTACCCGATGGTCGCAGCGCGTTAATTTGGGCCAGTATCTTGGCCTTTATCCCAGCATTGATTGCCAGCGCGATACAGTTCAGTTTTTACCCTGAAGCCAGTTTGTTGCTGGGCTTAATGCTATTTGGTGCTCTGTTTGCGGTGAACTCGTCGCTGCACAGTTATTTGATTGTGAGTTATGCCAGCGAGGAGGCGGTATCCCTCGATGTTGGATTTTATTATATGGCCAACGCTATGGGGCGTTTGGTGGGAACCGTGCTTTCTGGCTGGGTGTATCAGAGTCATGGGCTGGTGGCCTGCTTATGGATGTCGACAGCCTTTATCGCGACTACGGCCTTGATTTCTATTAAGTTGCCTCGACAAGCGAAGGAATAACAACATGTTAATCTGGCGAAAGCACTTAAAGGGGAAGAGTTCGATTGGCTTAGCCTGTATTGTTTCGCTACTTGCAGCCTTTGTTACGCCACTCTGTGCATCGGTTTCCCCAACGTTAAGTCCCAAAGAGGTCGACATGCCCAATCTCGCTTCAACATCCATTCGAGATTGGAAAAATCCAGCCTACATCACCCAAGCTTTCGATGAGATAGCCCTTAAAAATGAATACGATAAAGATAAGCACCGAGTACGAAAATGGCAAAAACCCGTGCGCGTCTTTGTTGAGCACCAAGTTGGCGACAATGCACTGCATGCGCAATTGGTGCAGATGCATCTAAGTCATCTTGCGCAAATCACGGGTCACAGTATTTTGCAGGTAGATAAGCTCGAAGAGGCTAATTTACATTTAGTCTTTACCCGCCAATCCCAATGGGCCGATGAGGTGATGCGCCTCATGGGCGCGAGTGCCGCCAGTAATATTCATGGCTCTGTTTGTATGGGCAAATTTGCCCTCAACTCTCAGAATGAGATTGAGCGCGCCTGGGTAATTATTCCCGTGGATCAGGCAAAAATGCATGGTAAGTTAGTGGCTTGTATCGTCGAAGAAATCACTCAAGTACTTGGGTTACCCAATGATTCTGAAAAAGTATTTCCGTCCATCTTTAACGATAAAACCCCGCAGGACTTACTCACTGGGCTCGATTATATTTTGCTGAAATTACTCTACAGTCGCCAGATTAACGCGGGGATGACGGCAAAAGAAGTGCAACCCATCATTCAAGATCAACTCGCTCAATGGCAGCGTGATGGCACCTTAATCAATGCCGATAAAACCGTGCGCCAAGGTGAGTTGTACCCGCTATTAGGTTATTGATGCTTGAGTGTTACGGCAAAAGTTGACATTGCTCGCATGCGACTAATTATTGCTTTTTGTTTTAGGAATAAGGGCATAGTCTAGCTTTATACGAGGTAATCACGTTGGAGGCACACCATGCGGATGACACTGCAGTTTTTAGGGGCGACAGAGGAAGTGACCGGCTCATGCCATTTGCTCTCGGTCGATCATGAACACTTATTACTCGATTGTGGTTTAATCCAAGGTGGTAAAGCGGATGAATTGCGTAACCATGAGCCCTTCACCTTCGATCCTGAGTCTATTTCCGCGGTTGTGCTCAGCCATGCCCATATCGACCATTCAGGACGTTTACCACTCTTAGTCAAAGCGGGTTTTGATGGGCCAATCTATACCCATAAAGCCACAGCAGAGCTGTGCGCGATCATGCTTAAAGATGCGGCGATGCTGCAGGTGCGCGACACTGAAAGAACCAATAAAAAGCGCGCTAAACATGATCTTGACCCCCTAGAGCCACTATTCACCGTCGAAGATGCCGAACAGGCCATTAGTCAATTTGTGTCGCTGGAATACGGCCAAGTGACTCGGGTTATTCCCCATGTGGATATTTGCCTCTCAGATGCGGGGCATATTTTAGGTTCTGCCTTAGTCGAGTTATGGTTAGGCGAAGGTAAGTCCCAGAAGAAAATCGTCTTTAGTGGTGATCTTGGCCGGGCTGGTATGCCGATATTACGTAATCCCACCTTAGTCGACACCGCAGATTTAGTGTTAATGGAAAGCACCTACGGCGATCGTTTCCACCGAAGCTGGACTGATACTCTGGCCGAATTAAAGGCGATTTTTGCTAAGGCAGTCACCGAGAGCCGCGGTAATATTCTTTTGCCAGCCTTCTCAGTAGGGCGAGCGCAGGAGCTTTTATATCTATTTCATTTATATGCTAAAGATTGGGATTTATCTCGCTGGAAAGTCTGCCTCGATAGTCCAATGGCGATTGAGGCAACACAGGTATATGTTAATAACTATCCGTTAATGGATGATGATTTTAAGCGTTTTACTCGCCAGCATCCGGGGCAACATCCCTTATTATCGAATGTCGAATTTATTCAAACTACTGAAGAGTCTATCGCATTAAACGATGTGCATCAGGGCTTGATCATTATTGCGGGTAGCGGCATGTGTAATGGTGGCCGTATCCGTAGTCATTTGGAACATAATCTGTGGCGGCCAGAATGTGATGTGATTATCTGTGGTTTCCAAGCGCTTGGCACGCCTGGACGAGCCTTGGTCGATGGCGCGGAGGAGCTCACTATCCATGGTAATAGCGTCAAAGTTGCCGCCAAGTTACATACCGTCGGAGGCTTATCCGCCCATGCGGATCAGGCAGAGTTGCTACGTTGGTATCGGCACTTTGAAGATCAACCACCTTTAGTGCTAGTGCATGGCGAGGCCCAAGCACAACAGGGATTAGTGACCGTCATGAATCAAGATCCGAAAACTAAACCTAAGGCACTGGCTATTGCCACCTGTGGCGATAAGTTGGATTTGAACGCCTTACCCAAACTGATGTGGATAACAACTTAAGCGATAGGCCACAGCCCTAAGAGGGCTGTGGCAAAATGACTTGATTAGTCTGAGTTATTATCAAACTCTGTATCGTCGAATAACTCTAAGCTTGGATCGATACTAGGCACATCTTTAAATAGGCGAGTGAAATGACGTTGCACCCCTTTCAGATCGATACCTGCCAATCCTGAGGCGAAACCAAACCAAGCATACAAACCGCTGAAGTTGTCGAACATGGGCGGTAAATATTTTGGTGGCGTAATTATGCCTTCTTGGCAGGCTTGATAGAGAACGGGAATATCCTCAATGGCGAGTTTGCCTAAAAACAGCATAGGGATAAGTTCGGGTAAACCCGATGTGATGGCGCTGCGGATAAAGTTGATGTTCTCAACATAACCACGCACATAGGAAATATCTTTGGTAAAAAAGCTGCCGCCTTCGACCATACCGCCACGAAACACCCTTTGTGTGACTCGATAACTATCCTTAGCGCTAAGATTTAACTCTCTAAAATAGTTAAATACTTCAATAAAGTTGGCCCCATTTTCCGCCATATCTACCGCTGCGACACGGTCGCTAATACGGCGGGCACGGCCTGGGTTTGAGCTTAGGGTGAGCATTTCGAGTAATACAGCAAGCCCTTCTTGGGTGGCAGCTACGCGGGGAGAGCCGACGCTGAGCCAAGTAGCATGGGGTTGAGCCCGACCATTGAGGGTGGTGCCCACATGCACCCAACCTTCATGAACTTCGTACACATTGAGATCTGACTCGCTGAACATGGCCTTACTATTGAGTTTGACCGTATCGCCACCCACCGCGGCGTCAGACACAATCCCGTCACTCAAACGCACCCGCATATCATCGCTATGGAAGTATTTTTCCAATCGCTGGCTCAGCACATTCACGGCTTCGGGGGCACTGATGATTTTAGGGTGATGCTTATTCATATGCCGCGCAGCGGGCAATGAGAAGATATAACTGAGTTTATCGCCCAATTGACGTAGAGTGTGGCGATCGCCATGTAATCTGTGGCTGGCGCTGCCGTAGAGTTCTTGGCTAAGCTGACCAAAGACAGGGGTCCCTCGATGACCCAGCATATCGACCACCAGACGATACTGGTCTACGTTAGCGACTAATATCTTGCCCAGCTTGTCTTTTTTGCCTAAACGTCGATGAATGTCTTGTTTGAGCGAAAGTAATTCAGCCTGTGTTTTTACGGGATCGAAGGGCAGAGCAATTTTTTGATAAAAATCCTGTGTAATTGCTGGCAGAACCGTGCCTTTACTAGAAATAAAACGCTCCTCCATTTCCCGCGGCCATTTGATGGCGTCTAAAATCTTGATCGGGGTTTGAATGCGGATCAGCTCATCGGAAAAGCGACGTAAATCTTCTTGGTACTGGGCTAATGACTCTGACATTCCCGAAATCCTGTTGCTACTTAGGCGCTAAAATTAGTTCAATCATAGCGGTAAAGTCGTTGTTTTTATAGGTTTCTTACCCAGAACAATTAAATCTTGTCGATTAAGTATCTTATCTGCTATCGATTTAGTGAATCATTTTGGTGCAATATGAATTGTTTTAGCCTGAAAATGGCGAAGATTTTTTATGCAAGTAACTGTTAAATATTGTGTTATCCCAATGAGATTAAGACTAATTAGTTTATGCTAAAAGGTTATAAAGTCTGTGTGAGATGATTATGGCTGCACTGTGCTATTTGAGAAACGATGCAGCAGTGCATGCGTTGGTGGTGCCGATTTAACGGTAGCTGATAAAACTAGGCTGACACAGGTTTATAAAATGAGGAAAAGTCGGCTTGGTAAATCAGTGTTAACGTTTGCACCCAGCCCCAAGGAGCTGGGTGAAGGTTTGGATAACAGTCGTGAACTTAAACGACCATAATGCCTTATGGGAGTAGGAAGTTTAGAAAAAGTCATCATCTCCTAATGCGCGTCGTAATTCGGCACGTTCGAGATAATCTTCTAAGCGTTTCTTGATTTCACGCTTGTGCTGCATTGCCTCTGCTGCTTTGCTATTTCTAGGGGTGGTCATTGCCTCAATTTCAGTATCGTTGGGCACGACTTCAGTAATATGAGCCATAACGAATTCCTCATGTTGTTCCTAACGCCTTTCTATCTAAAAAGAGTGTGGCAGAAAAGCAAAAAATTTTACTCATAAACGCAAATTTTTTTTCCCATACGACAGTGTGTTACTCCTATGGCATTACTGAATTTTTAGGGGAGTTAAGGCTATTTAAGTTTTTGCTGAATTTTGTGATTTAGCGCATAACACTTTCTTTTTATATTGATGTTAAGTCCTACTTAAATAGTCGGATAAACTTGAATTTGCATAAAAATCGAACAACACTTGGGGAAGACACTCAAATGTAACTTTGCTAGGGAAGCTAATATGGACACGGACCGTTTTCCTGAATCTTTCGGCCCCCCAAAAAGTTTTTTCGTTAGTGTGATTCGTTCAAGTTGGCTGATGTTATTTGCCGCGCTGACTTTTATGGGTATTTCTTGGTTTGTTTTAGAGGAATATTTAAGAGATCGAGGCGAAGAGCGGTTTAATAATAATGTGCAGGATTTGTCCGAAGCCGTTACCCGAAGAATGACGGCCTATGAGCAAGTTTTACGTGGTGGAGTAGGGCTTTTTTTGTCCTCCAACGGCGTCACTCGCAGTGAGTGGCATACCTATGTAACCAATGCTCGTTTATCTGATTATTACCCAGGTATTCAAGGTATTGGTTTTGCTGAGTTAGTTACGCCTACTCTCT
Organism: Shewanella sp. DNRA4; assembly: GCF_012843185.1. Classification (NCBI taxonomy): domain Bacteria; kingdom Pseudomonadati; phylum Pseudomonadota; class Gammaproteobacteria; order Alteromonadales; family Shewanellaceae; genus Shewanella; species Shewanella sp. DNRA4. Next base: position 8,822 of record NZ_JABAIP010000006.1, on the reverse strand, counting down.
TGGATCAATTTACCCAGCAAGTCCGAGAGGAGGGATTTACTGATTTTCGCGTCACTCCCACAGGTAATAGAGAGCTTTACTGTGTTATCAAATATTTAGAACCATTCGACTGGCGAAATCAACGGGCATTTGGTTTTGACATGTGTTCCGAATCAACTCGTCGCACTGCAATTCTAAACGCTATTGCTTCGGGACAAGTTAAGGTGTCTGGCAAAGTTACCTTAGTGCAGGAAACGCCCGATAATTCTCAGGCTGGTGTATTGATGTATGTTCCTTTTTATCATGGTCAACCCGTGACAGAAGCGGAGCGTATACAACAGGCTATAGGTGTTATTTTTGCACCTTTTCGAATGGATGATCTAATGCAAGGGATTATGGGAAAACGTTTTTCTGGCCTAAAACTCGCCATTTATGATGGTTCAGAGGCAAATCATGCCAGTTTAATGTTTAGTTCCCACAAAGCGCTTCCCTCTCCGAAGGATGTTTTTTATCAATCAAAACTAGAAAACATGGAAGGGCAAGTTTGGCAAATAGATGTTTCATCTGAGTCGCGCTTTATTTCAAGTGCTGAGCAAACGCAGAGTATATGGCTGCAAGTGATTGGTTGCGCTTTTATTCTTGCCTTATTTTACGCTGTTATCAGTATGGCTCGTAACCGTTACCAAGAGTCAATGTTAACTGCCGAATTAATTGCCAATGAAAAACGCTTTCGTCTAGTCATCGAGGCATCTCCGAGTGCACTGTTTATGGTTGATAAAACAGGCGCGATTACCTTAGTCAATACCCATGCCGAAAGGCTTTTTGGTTATACGAGGGAGGAGTTACTTGGGCGTTCAATTAATATGTTACTACCTGAATCGCTGAGGGAAATCCATCAAAAACATCTATCTCATTATCTGCTTCATCCCATCGCGAAGAATATGTCGATGCGGGATGATCTGTTTGGTTGCTGCAAAGATGGTACACGTTTGGCGATCGAGGTCGGATTAACTCCTATTCACTTTAGTAATGGGATCTACATTTTAACGACGATCAATAATATTTCTGAACGTAAGCGGATTGAAGCGCAGCGTATCGAGCATACGACAGAGTTGGAGCGTATTAATCAAGAGCTAGATAGATTTGCCTATATTGCTTCCCATGACTTGAAGTCGCCCCTCAGAGGCATTGAGCAACTAACCCATTGGTTAAGTGAAGATCTTGCTGATAACACCAATGAAAATGTCCAAAAATACTTAGGCTTAATTCAGAATCGTATCCAGAGAATGGTGTTATTACTCGACGGGTTGTTAACGTTTTCACGCATTGGGCGTGTTGATATTGAAATGGTTGACACTGATTGTCGACAACTGGTCGAAGATATGTTCGCTTTGGTCGCTCCGCCTCAGGGATTTGAATTGGTCATCGAAGGTAATTTTCCACGATTTAAAACGGTTAAAACGCTCTTAGAACTAGTCGTTCGGAATTTAATTAGCAATGCCATTAAACACCATGATAGAGGTGGTGGTGTACTTAAGGTGCAATGTGAAACAAAAGGCCACTATTACTGGTTTAGCGTGATTGATGATGGACCTGGAATTTCTGCCCAGTTTCACCAGAAAGTATTTGAAATGTTTCAAACTCTTAGACCAAGAGATGAAGTCGAGGGAAGCGGTTTGGGATTGTCGCTTGTCAAAAAGACGGTTGAAAGTCTAGGGGGAGAAATTCTACTTGAATCAGCGGGGCGAGGTTGTTGCTTTAGGTTTAGCTGGCCGATGCACATAGTCAACAAGGAGGCGGTATGAGTAATAGCCATGACTATAAACAAGTGACCATTCTGTTGGTTGATGATGATGATGTGGATTATATGGCGGTGCAGAGGGCGATGAAGCAACTGCGTTTGCTTAATCCTCTTGTGCGAGCGAGGGACGGGCTTGAAGCACTTTCAATTCTGACGCATACCAACGCTATCAAGGGGTCATACTTGATCTTGCTCGATCTCAATATGCCCAGAATGAATGGTTTTGAATTTCTTGAACATATTCGTTCTGATCCGACGTTGTCTTCTTCCGTTGTGTTTATGCTGACGACTTCTAGTACCGATGAAGATCGGATGAGAGCCTACCGTCACCATGTGGCTGGTTACATGGTTAAAACAGATATTAAAGATGGTTTCCACAATATTTTTAATATGTTGGAAGGCTACTGGCGCATCGTTGAGCTTCCAAGCGTATAGGATGTGTATATGGATTTACTACTTATCGATGATGATGAAGTTGATAGAACCGCTATTATTCGAGCGCTACGACAGTCCAAGTTAGCTTTTAATGTGGTTGAGGCAAACTGTGCTTTTGATGGATTGAATCTTGCCTTGGAGCGTCATTTTGACGGGATTCTACTCGATTACCTATTGCCCGATGCTAATGGCTTAGAAGTGCTTATCAAGCTCAATTCTATGACTCAAGATCAAACTGTGGTGGTGATGTTGAGCCGTTACGAAGATGAAAAACTCGCTCAGCGTTGTATTGAGTTAGGTGCCCAAGATTTCTTACTTAAAGATGAAGTTAACTCAAGAATCCTGAGTCGTTCAATTCGTTACGCTAAACAGCGCGCCTCAATGGCACTTGCCCTACGAAATAGCCATCAGAAACTGAAAGAACTGGCGGAGCACGATTCACTCACCAAATTGATGAATCGTTATGGATTTGAGCTGTGTTTAAATCGCGCCATTGCAAGAGCAAAACGCAGTAATGATTTTTTAGCCGTGATTTTACTTGATCTTGATGATTTTAAAGCGATTAATGACACGTTAGGTCACCAGACGGGTGATATTTTGTTGGTGAAAGTCGCATCTAGACTCAGTGCCGTGTTACGGGATGGTGACGTCATTGCTCGTTTAGGCGGGGATGAATTTGTGGTGTTAGTGACTGACAATGACTACAAATATTTCCCCATGATAGTGGCTAACCGTCTACTTAAAGCTTTTGAAGAAGTGTTTTGCCTTGGAGATAACGATGTGATGATTGGCGCCAGTATTGGCGTGGCATTTTATAATGAAGCCGCCTCCGATAGCTCTGAGTTAATGAAATGCGCCGATATCGCCATGTATCGTGCTAAGAAAATGGGGCGTAATCAGATCCAATTTTATTCCGAGGCGCTAGATAAAGAAGTCCGCTACCGCAATCATATCGAGTCCAGCTTAAAAATGGCCTTAAGGCAGAATCAGTTTAAGGTTTATTATCAGGTGCAAGTTGACGCGCAAACACATCATATGGTGGGAATGGAGGCGTTAATTCGTTGGCTGCATCCCGAAGATGGTTTGATTTCTCCTGACCAATTTTTGCCCATAGCGGAAGAAATTGGGTTAATGGAAGAAATCGGTGACTGGGTATTGTATGAAGCCTGCCGACAGGCCCAATATTGGCTGAGCCAATTAGCATCAACAGGGCATCGCTTTACCATTGCCGTGAACTTATCTGCATCTCAAATTGGGCATATCAACTTATATGAGAAAATCGCCCATGTTCTTAACGTGACAGGGCTAGCGCCAAGTGCACTTGAGTTGGAAATTACTGAAAACTGTTTGATTGAAGAACCCCACGAACATGCCAAGATCCTCGATAAAATAGCCCAACTTGGAGTGCGATTTGCGTTGGACGATTTTGGTACCGGATTTTCATCCCTTGAACATATAAAGTTGTTCCCCATCAGCGTGTTAAAAATCGATAAAAGTTTTATTGCTTCCTACGATAAGGACGAAAAGGACACTCGTTTACTCACAGCGTTGCTTAACTTTGCCTATGGCTTTAACGTCACCTCTGTTGCCGAGGGAATTGAAACCCTCGAGCAAGCGGAGTTTTGTACAGTAAGACACTGCAATCTATTACAGGGATACTTCTTTTCTCGTCCTCTAGACGCAAGCGAATTTGAAGCAAGGTTCATTACACCGTTAGTCACTAAATTGTGAAGATTATCTTACGTTTGACTAAGGCTTAGGTTTTCGTCTGGTGAGGAATATTTTCTTGCTTTACACTGAGCAATAGACAAATATCAGCGCCCCTTTCTGATGCAATGTGCTCAGAGCTTCAATCACTGTGTTTAATTTGGTCATTTAGTAATGAAAATCGGTATTTTATCTCAGTTTCCAGAATTGTATTCCACCCGACGTTTAGTGGCCGCCTGCGAAAGCCGTGGTCATGAGGCTGTGGTGATTAATACCTTGAATTGCTACATGAATATTAATTCCGTTAAACCTAGCATTCATTATCAGGGAGAAGAATTAACAGGGTTTGATGCCATTATTCCGCGTATTCATGCCAGTGTGACCTTTTATGGCTGCGCAGTCGTGCGCCAGTTTGAAATGATGGGTGTGTTTGCCGCCAATGATTCAATTTCGATAGCACGCTCGCGGGATAAGTTACGTGCTCTGCAATTACTTTCACGCAAAGGCATTGGTATGCCTATCACTGGATTTGCCAATAAACCCAATGATATTCCTGATCTCATTAATATGGTGGGCGGTGCTCCTTTAGTGATCAAGTTACTCGAAGGTACGCAGGGGATTGGGGTGGTATTAGCGGAAACGAAAACCGCCGCTGAGAGCGTGATTGAAGCCTTTTTAGGGCTCAAAGCCAATATTTTGGTGCAAGAGTATATTCAAGAGTCCAACGGCAGTGATATTCGCTGTTTTGTGGTGGGTGATAAAGTGGTGGCCTCGATGAAGCGTCAGGGGCCAGAGGGCGATTTTCGTTCAAACTTACACTTAGGCGGCTGTGGTGAAAAAGTGAAAATTACGCCAGAAGAGCGCAAGATGGCCGTTGCCGCTGTTAAAGCGATGGGATTAGTCGTTGCAGGCGTGGATATTTTACGTTCGAATCGTGGCCCGTTGATCCTTGAGGTTAACTCAGCTCCTGGTATCGAAGGTATTGAGCAAACTACGGGTATTTCGGTAACTGAGCCTATTGTGGAATATATTGAGAAAATGGTGTTAGCGCGTAAGTCGAATCGGGCGGTGATCGCTTAATAAAATACGCCGCGATTAACGCGGCGTGTTTCTTAGTTCTTTGTTTTATAAATCAAAGCTATAGGAGTAACCTAAAGCGATTTTAGCATCGTCATCAGCCAGATCAGTATCTGATACCATAAAAGATACTGTGCCCATGCTGGTATCTGCACTAAGTGTTACGTTGTAATCGGCATAGTTATCCTCACCAAACCAAGCTTCAACCACATCGCCCGTGGAGTAGCCATAGTGGAATGACAGGGTAAGTTTCTCGGTTAAAGGGAAAGATGCTGTGGCGGCAAGATAACTCATATCTTTGTTATCGAGTGGTTCCGCCGCTACGTCATCACCCGCATTGATCACGTGGGAATAACTGAGTTCAACCCACTTCCAGGTAATAGCCCCGTGGAGCTCACCAAAATCGATGCTGCCTTCGGCATCGGGGTAGGCATAATAGAGATAGCCAAAATCATAGCTGAGATCGTCGGTGATGTTGCCACCGTAACCAGCATAGAGGTCTAACTCGTAGCTAGTGTCATTGCCAAAATCGACATTTGATGCCCACGTACCCGCATAAAATCCTGAGTCATGACTGTAGTCAAGACCGCCTTGGATCGCGACCGCATCATTGGTTTGAGTCACTCCGCGCCATAGATAGTTTGATGTGCCGCCAATATTGCCGGATACCGCCGCAAAGACGTTAGTGGTTAGTAATAATCCCGTCGATAATGCCAAAACGCTGTACAGTGATTTTCTCATACTCATCCCCTCGATTGACTTATTTATCGATTCACTCATGCCACTTAAATACGGCGGCATTGGTGCATCATGGTTTTTTCTGATAAGGGAGTTGCTAATCACATGCCATTATTTGAACCGTTTTAAAAACAATTGGTTACATAATTTATGTTAATTAAATGTTTTAAAATGCTCAAAAATGGAGCGATTGACGCACTGTGTTTGTGCAAAAAATCATCTTTCATGCTTTCGTTAGGGCAAAAAAACGCCTCACAGAGGAGGCGTTTTATAAAATCAATGTCGAGCGAATTAGTTCACACTATCACGCAGGGTTTTACCCGCTTTAAACTTAGGTACAGTCGCTTCCGCAATTTGGATTTCTTTGCCCGTTTGTGGGTTACGACCAGTACGAGCTGCACGAGTCGCTGTTTCAAAGGAGCCAAATCCGACGATAGAGATTTTGTCACCGTTTTTCATTGATTCAGTAATCGCCGCTTCGAAAGATTTCAATGCTCGTGCTGCTTCAGCTTTAGTGATATCGGCATTTTCTGCAATTTTGGCGATAAGTTCAGTTTTGTTCATTTTTATTGTCTCTTCTTTCCGTAGATTTATGTAAGTCAGCGAGCCTAACATGCCACAAGGTTAAAGCGTTGGAAAGCCCTTTGCTGCGGGCTTGTGTCATCGAAGTAACAAAATTGGAGGGTATTTGCGCCATTCGTGACTTAGGTTTTATTCTTCGAGCAACTGATATAAGAGTTGCTTAACTAATTTGGGTTCGAAGGGCTTGTCGCACAGGGCATTCACCCCTGCCTGAGATACATTACTTAAATGTGTATCGTTAGCCTCAGACGAGACCATTAAAATAGGCACGTGGGATTGTTGACTTTCATTACGGATAAATTGCGTTAATGCCAGTCCATCAACGCTGGGCATATTGTAATCAGTGATAATTAAATCAAACATATTATGACGCATTAACTCAATGGCTTGCGCACCATCTTCTGCTTCGGTAATCAGTTTTATCCCCAAATTACCAATAGTTCGCTTGATCACATTACGTGCCATGCGGCTGTCATCAACCACAAGCACGTGTACATCGTGCACATCGAAGTGGCTTAAGTCGAGTTCATCGTGGCTGAGCAAATCGATAGTTGCATTAAGCGCCTTGCCTAAGTGTTCGGCATTAAAAGGTTTTGGCAGAATCGCGACTACGCCAGACTGGCGGAAAATCTCCAATTGTTCACGGCGACATTCACTTGAGATCAGCATAAATTGAATATCTTTATATTCACTTTTGCTGCGCAGGTAGTTCAAAAACTCGGTCGCTGTTCCATCTTCAAAATGCATTGCACTGGCAATGAGATCGGGTTTGTGTCGAGCAATGAGTCCTTTAGCCTCTTCAATATTGGCAGCATTTTCGATGCTAACAATGCCTTCTTGTTGTAAGCGCTTGATGATAATGCGGCGCTGGGTTTCCGATGGCTCAATAATAAGCATCGATAATTCGTTAGGCGATAAATGAGTCATAGTCACAAGCTATTGGGCTTTTTAGAAAGGCGTTAACTTAGGCGAGAAATAACTGCTTCGCAACATATTAAATCAAGCTTTCAATTTTGCGGTTAAATAATCACGGGTTACCCGTGAAAATGCGATCCAGTACTGCACTAATAGCAGGGCAATTATGGATAACACCAGCGGCAACATCGGAATGTTGTGGCCTTCGATGACGACTTTGACATCTTGAGGGGTAATTCGATAGGCGATAATGGCAGTGACACCGAGTGCCGACAGGCCTAAGGTTTGTAATCCAAGGTAAATTTTGAGCACTAAGCTAGACCAAGGCGCTTGTGTCAGTATGCCAAACAACACGGGTAATACACCTAAGGTAAACAAATCGAAGGAGGCAGTGGCGACAGCCCGTAATAGGGCAACAATGGCAAACAGAGTATAAAGGGTTATCAATAGGATTAGGCGTTTAGGCATAAAGTTAGGGTTACTGGCTAATGTGAAGTGGAGCAAGTGTAGGAAATGCCCCGAACTGAGTCCAGCATAACCGTATTATCATGTAGAATACGCCTTTGCTTGGGCATTAAATTAGGTTAAGTGATGACAGAAGTAGAATTTTGGGACTTAGTGACCCGCAGTGAACCAGCGCAATCCCAAGAGTCTTTGGTTGAGGCATTAAAGCTGAAACTGAGTAAACTGAGTGATGAAGAGCTAAAAGTCTTTGATAAGCTGTTTGGTCAACAGATGCGCCGAAGTTATTTATGGTCGGTTTGGGGGGCGGCTTATATCATTACGGGGTGTGATTCTGATTATGCCTTTGCCGAATTTCGCGCTTTTCTGATTTCACTTGGACAAGCCCGTTATGAGGCTGTGATTGCCCAGCCTGATTCGTTAGCGAAGTTAACTGCATGGCCAGAAAAGGATGGTTATGCCTATCCCTTTATTGAAGATTACGATCTTATTGCAGGGCAATTATACGAAGACCGAACGGGTAAAGAGTTGCCTTTTATGCCTTCGGGTAAAGCGACTCCCGTAGGCAAAAAATTTAGCACTAAACCCAAAGACTTAAGACTGCAATATCCTGAGCTTAGTGCGCGTTTTCCGTTTTAATTCGCCCTAAGAGCGCAAACATGCGTTACTGGTAACGTCGAAAGTCATGCCGTATTGGGTACACGTTTGGCGCATGAACTGATGCTCCTCCTGTGCTAATTGGCGGGTAAATTCTTGACCGAGCTGCTCAGTCAGGCGTTGCTCTGCAACTTGCTGTGACTGGGCCAGTTTATCGAAGTGCGATTTTACAGCTTGTTGCTGTTCGGCCGTCAGTGTCGCAGCATGGCTGGATAAACTGATCAGTGTGCTGAGTGTGAGCAGAGTGCATAAGGTAAACTTTGTTATCACTACATGGCGTATGGGGGCCGTTTTTAGCTTCATAGATAAACTCCAAATTAAAATCACCAGAACTCGGTTGGTTTTTAAATCGTCGTTTGGCTTTCATCGTGCATATATGGACCCATCCGGTTTGCAAGACATTCGATAACGATTTTGAGAAGAGTTCATTGCACCCATATATCCGGCCTGTTATTGAGGGATCCCTCTG